>DFBW01000203.1:5712-10569 GCA_002366775.1 Roseovarius sp. UBA3070
TGGCTGGCCGAGGCTTTGCCCGCCGACAAATCAACCCGCATTCAGGCCATGACCGAGAAGGGCGCGCATGTTTTAATGGTCGGTGATGGTTTGAACGATACTGCCGCACTGAGCGCTGCACATGTTTCCATTTCGCCTGCATCCGCATTGGATGCCGCGCGTGTGGCCAGTGATATTGTGCTGCTGGGCGGTGATTTGGCCCCCATTGCCGAAGCCTGCACAACAGCGCGCTCCGCCACCCGGCGTATCCGGGAAAACTTCCGTATTGCGACGGTTTACAACGTGATTGCCGTGCCATTGGCGGTGGCGGGATTGGCCACTCCGTTGATTGCGGCCTTGGCCATGTCGTTCAGTTCTATTACGGTATCGCTGAACGCACTGCGGCTGAGGTGACTATGAACATTCTGGCGTATCTGATCCCAATTTCGCTGTGTCTGGGCGGTGCCGGGCTGGCGTTTTTTGTCTATACCGTGCGGTCAAACCAATATGACGACCCCGAAGGCGACGCCCGCCGTATCCTCAGCGATGACTATGACGAGCGACCCAAATCCTGACCCAAATCCTATTCGGGGCTTAGCCGGGTCCGATTGTGAAGCAGGTCACTTGCTTGGCTTGTAACCTGCGGCAGGCCAGATCGGCGCTTTCCTGGGTCATGCCCATGAAGTTCGCGTCAAATCCGCCCTTGCGTTTGACCACTTTGCGCAGAGATCCGTCCAATGTGCTCATCTCGTTCAACGCCACGGTCAACAGAACCTTGCGCGCTTTGTATTCCGAGGTGTAGCGCCCCACATTGACCCCCCAGTGCCGCCCACCAGAGGTGGAAACACGGGTGACAACCTCCTGAATGGGATCAACCGCTGGCGTCGTGATGGCTGCTTGTACAATATCAGTGGAACTGGCCTTGGCCAAAACCAGCTCTTTGGGGCGTGCCTCGGGTTTGGCCGATGGTTTGATAGCGGGCTGAGCGGCGGGTTTCACGGCGGGCAGGGCGGCCACTTCAACCATTTGCGCGGCCAGAACAGCCGCTTCGATGTCATCCTTGGCCGCAGCCACCAGAACTGTTTCAGGCTCGGCGATAGGGCGGGTCTTGGGGCGCAGGCTCTTCTTGACAGCCGAGGCCGACGCCAGACGAACCGTTTTTCCGTAATGCCCGGCGGGGGCCTTTTGTGTGGGGGTGGCTGAGGCCACGGCCGTGGTTGCAGTCGATCCACCGCTCATTTTGCCTCGATATGCTGGTTTGCGTGGTTTGTGCAGGGCCACGCGGCGTGGCGTACGTTTGAACCCCAGATCCAGAAGTTCGGCAACCTTTGCATTGCGCGTTGCAGTAGAACGCCCGCCAAAAACCGTGGCAATAATACGTTCGCCATTGCGCTCAGCACTGGCCGTCAGGTTGAAACCGGCAGCGCGGGTATAGCCGGTCTTGATACCATCAGCACCCTTGTAGGAGTTCAACAGACGTGTGTTGGTATGCTTGACCGTCCGCACGCCAGCGTTGGCGGTGAGGCGCGAAAACAGGTTGTAATACTGCGGATAGTCGTAAAACAAATGCCGCCCGAGGTTGGACATATCGCGCGCGGTGGACAAATGCCCGGATTCAGTCAGGCCATGCGCATTTTTGAACGACGAACGGTTCATGCCCAGCGCCTTTGCGGTGCGGTTCATCCGGCGGGCAAACCTGGCCTCTGATCCTTCGAGGGCTTCACCCAAGGCCGTGGCCGCGTCATTGGCGGATTTGACCGCAGCGGCGCGCACCAGATAACGCAGTTTAATCTTCTGGCCGGCCTTCAAACCCAGCTTGCTGGGCGGTTCCGAAGCGGCGTGTTTGGAAATCCTGACGGTCGTATCAAGGCTGATCTCACCATTTTCGATCGCCTCAAACACGATATAAAGCGTCATCATTTTGGTCAGCGAGGCCGGATGCAGCCGTGTATCCGCATTGCGCGCGTGCAGCACTTTGCCGCTGCGCGCATCCATCACTAACGCTGAATAAGGCGCCGCCGCTGCACTGAGCGGGACTATCACCAACATCCAGACCGTGGCTAGTATGACCAACCCTAAACGGATTGGAGCACTGTTCCGCGTTCTCATGGAACTACTCTTTTTCTGCCTCATGACCGCCGGTTATCCGACTGGCCGTTTTATTTATGACGCCTAATCTACCACAGAGGGCAATTTGAATAAAGTATTCATTTTCAACTGGTTTTTAGAATTTTTGGGCAATTTCACGCCACATCTTGTGGGTGGTGCAAAATGGCCACCAAGGTAGGCGATTGTGGCGGAAATGTGGCAAGACCTAGGCACGAAAAAGGCCCGTGTTATTGCTGCCACAGGCCTTCTGATTTGGATGATCTGATCTCTGTATCGCCAGTGCAAAATGCCAAAGGCCAAAACGCATTGAACGCTGTGCCATAGAAATGGGGCGGCCCGCAAAGACCGCCCCAATCTGGTTCAGGTATTTTAGTTCAGTGCGGCATCGGTGATCGCATGGGTCCAGGCAGCAGCGCCTGGATCAGCAGTAATCACAGGGTCCGAACCACCCGACATCAGGCTGTCAACAGTGCGTTGGAAATCCGCCGGGTCAAGTGCGCCATTGGAACCAGCCGTTAGTTTGGCCACTTCTGACATCATCCGCTTTTGATGCGCTTCGGTCTGTGCACCTGATGCGTCATTGTCGAGCACGATCATCGCGGCTTCATCTGGGTTTTCTTCTGCCCATTTCCAGCCTTTCATCGAGGCCCGAACAAAGCGTGTCATCTTGTCGACAAACGCGGGATCATTCAGGTTTTCTTCCATCACATACATGCCGTCTTCCAACGTGGCGACGCCTTGATCTTCGTATTTGAACACCACCAGATCGTCGGGCGACAGGCCCGCATCAATGATCTGCCAGTATTCATTATATGTCATGGTCGACACACATGCCGCCTGGCCCTGCAAGATGGGGTCAACGTTGAAACCTTGCTTAAGCACGGTCACGCCACCTTCCGAGCCATCAGTGGCAATGCCCAGTTTACTCATCCAGCTTAGGAACGGATATTCGTTACCAAAAAACCAGACGCCAAGAGTTTTGTCTTTGAAATCCTCGGGGCTTTCGACCCCGGCATCCTTGCGACAGGTCAGCATCATGCCCGAGCTTTTGAACGGCTGGGCAATGTTCACCAACGCCAGGCCTTTTTCGCGGCTGGCCAATGCGGATGGCATCCAGTCCAGGACAACATCTGCGCCGCCACCGGCGATCACCTGCGCAGGCGCAATATCTGGCCCGCCGGGTTTGATGGTGACATTCAGGTCTTCGTCACCATAGAACCCTTTGTCTTGTGCAACATAATAGCCAGCAAACTGCGCTTGCGTGACCCATTTCAGCTGCAATGTGACATCGTCCGCAGCTTGCGCGAGCGTGCCCCAAAGCCCGGCTGTCGCCAGTGCCAAAGTTGTTGTGATCTTATTCATCATAGTCTCCCTTGTTGAAGTTTATTATAGGTGTAGTGGGTCAGGATCGGCCCCGCTGTGATGGGTGCCAGAATGTCATGGCTTTCTCCAAAAGTGCAACCGCGCCGTAAAATCCAGACCCCGCCAGCGCCGCCACGACGATCTCGGCCCAGACCAGGTCCATCGAAAGTTGCCCCACAGAGGTGGAAATGCGAAAGCCCATACCGCGGATCGGCGAGCCGAAGAATTCAGCGACAATGGCCCCGATCAAGGCCAGTGTGGTGGCGATTTTCAAACCGTTAAAAATGAAGGGCATCGCCGCAGGAAGGCGCAGTTTCAGCAGGGTTTTCCAATAGCCCGCCGCATAGGTGCGCATCAGGTCACGTTGCATGGCATCAGTATCCTGCAATCCCTGCACCGTGTTCACCAGCATGGGAAAGAATACCATAACCACCACAACGGCGGCTTTTGATTGCCAATCAAATCCGAACCACATCACCAGAATTGGGGCCATGCCGATGATCGGCAACGCGGCCACAAAGTTGCCCACCGGCAGCAGGCCACGTTTCAGGAAATCGAACCGATCCACCGCAATGGCGGTCAGGAAGGCCGCACCACAGCCCATGACATAGCCGCTCAGCGCGCCTTTAAGGGCAGTTTGCACAAAATCCTGCCAAAGAATGGCAGTGGAGGCCGCAAAAGTAACCGCAATCATGCTGGGTGGCGGTAACAAAACCGCTGAGATCTCAAGCCAGTGCACAACACATTCCCAGATCACAATGAGGGTGACACCAAAGATGACAGGCACAGCCAGCCGTGTGGCACGGGTAGGGGGGCGGTGTGACAAAACGGAGTTGATCCACCACCCCAGCGCCCAAGCGGCGACACCTGTTGCAAGCCAGATCATCCTGCCATTCCCATACGTTTCAAGGTTATGCGTTGGATCACCCCAATAGCTGCCACCAACAGGGCTGCCAATGTGGCTGCCATGATCAACGCGCTCCAGATTTGGATGGTCTGGCCATAATAACTACCGGCCAAAAGACGCGCGCCAAGGCCCGCCACAGCACCTGTCGGCAACTCGCCCACAATGGCCCCCACAAGGCTGGCGGCCATGGCGATCTTCAGTGAGGTAAACAGATAGGGCATAGAGGATGGCAAACGCAGGGCCCAAAACGTCTGGGCGGAGCTCGCATTCCAGGTGCGCATCTGATCAAGCTGCATCGCCGATGGGCTGCGCAGGCCCTTGACCATACCCACCACGACAGGAAAAAACGACAGATACATTGATATCATCGCCTTGGGCAGCAGGCCCGAAATGCCAATGGCATTCAGCACCACGATAATCATCGGCGCAATGGCCAGAATTGGGATGGTCTGACTGGCGATGACCCATGGCATCACGCTCATGTCCATTGTGCGGTTGTA
>DFBW01000107.1:0-7361 GCA_002366775.1 Roseovarius sp. UBA3070
CCCAGAAAGAACTGGTGAAAACCGGCACCGAGGTGGCCCGCGCGGATGTCTGGATGGGGGATGCCGAAAATGTTGGCCTGACCACAGCCGAAGATGTCAGCGCATTGATCCCGGTTTTGGCCGGCAAGGGCGTCAAGGCTGAGGTGATTTTCACCGGACCACTGAGTGCGCCCGTCCAAAAGGGCGATACGGTGGGTGAAATGGTATTCTCACCCGAAGGTTTGCCACAAATCCGTGTGCCATTGATTGCCATGCAAAGCGTGGCCAAAGGTGGCTTCCTGCCGAGATTGAAAACAGTGTCGGGCCTGCTTTTGACACGGCTGCAACAGGGGCCTGAGGGCGCGCTTTGAGAGCTTCCGGACTGTTCATCAGCTTTGAAGGTATTGATGGCTCGGGCAAATCCACCCAGGCGCGCCTGCTGGCGGATCACCTGACAAAGCAAGGGCATGATGTGGTCCTGACGCGCGAGCCGGGTGGCTCTGTCGGGGCCGAAGAAATCCGCTCTTTGGTGCTGGAAGGCGAGCCGGACCGCTGGTCTGCGGAAACTGAGCTGTTGCTGTTCACCGCCGCCCGGCGTGATCATCTGGAACGCACGATAGACCCTGCGGTGAGTGCGGGCAAAGTGGTGATCTGTGATCGCTTTGCCGATAGCACGCGCATGTATCAGGGCCTGCGCAGCGGCGACATGCGTGCGCGGGTTGATGCGCTGCACGATCTGATGATTGGCCGCGAACCAGACCTGACCATCCTGATCGACATGGACCCGGATTTGGGCCTTGGTCGCGCGCTTGCGCGTGGCACATCCGAAGAACGCTTCGAAGCCTTCGGTGCCCAGTTACAGGCAAAAATGCGTGCGGGTTTTCTGGCTCTGGCCGATGAGTTCCCCAATCGGATCAAGGTTATCAACGGCAACCGTCCGATCGAAGAGGTGGCCGTTGACGTGACACGCATTGCGCAGGATCACCTGAAATGAGCGATGACACCCCCGAACCAGACCGCATTGAGGGCGCACCACACCCGCGCGAAACACCCGTATTGTTTGGTCAAGACGCCGCACAGACGGCGTTTCTGGACGCATTCAATTCGGGCCGGTTGCACCACGGCTGGCTGATCACCGGCCCGCGTGGGGTGGGCAAGGCCACGCTGGCATGGCGCATCGCGCGCTTCTTGCTGGCCACCCCTGACACAGATGATGGCGGCATGTTTGGTGATGCACTGCCCAAACCCGATAGCCTGAACATCCCCGGCGATCATCCTGTTGCCCGCCGCATTGCTGCGGGCGCTGATCCGGGGCTCTATCGTATCACCCGCAGTGTGAACGAAAAAACCGGACGTCTGCGCGATCAGATTGTCGCGGATGATGTGCGCAAGCTGAATGGCTTTTTGCACCTGTCTGCGGCTGATGGGGGCCGCCGTGTGGTGATCCTTGATGCCGCTGACGATATGAATACCCAAGCTGCCAATGCGCTGCTGAAGATGCTCGAAGAACCCCCCGAGCGCACCACATTGCTGTTGATCTCGCACCAACCCGCTCGGCTATTGCCCACCATCCGCTCTCGGTGCCGCGATTTGCGATTGTCCAACCTGTCGCCCGCTGATCTGGCCGCTGCGTTGCAACAGGCCGGTGTCGAAGACCAGCTTCCCGACGCCCTTGCCGAATTGGCGGGCGGCTCGGTTGGTGCTGCGCTGCGCCTGATAAATCTGGGGGGCTTGGCGCTTTATGGTGAAATCCTTGCCGTTTTGCGCTCCTTGCCGCAACTGGACCGCCCGCGCGCGTTAAAACTGGCTGAGGCGGCTGCTGCGCGTGGCGGCGCTGAAAAACTGGACCTTTTGTTGACCCTCACCGATGTGGCCCTGGCCCGGCTGGCGCGCACCGGCGCCACAGGTCAGCCACCAGCCATCGAAGCGGCCCCAGGCGAGGCCGAGACATTTCAACGTCTGGCCCCCAACCCACACAAAGCCCGCAAATGGGCGACATTGGCACAAAAAATCACCACCCGCGCCCGCCATGGCCGCGCGGTGAACCTTGACCCCGCTGCGCTGGTCTTGGATATGGTGTTTAACATGCAATCGACGGCGTCCCGCTAAGGCGCAAAAGGAAATGCCCTATGGCCATCGAAATCACTGACAGCCATTGCCACCTTGATTTCCCCGATTTCGAGGACGAGCGTGATGACGTGGTCGCCCGCGCCGTTGAGGCAGGTGTCACCCGCATGGTCACCATTTGCACCAAGCTGCGAAACGAGCCCTCCGTGCGTGCCATCGCCGAGCAATATGCGCCGGTGTTCTATGCGGCCGGCACACACCCGATGAGCGTCGCAGACGAGCCGATGGCAACCGTTGATCAACTGGTCGAAATGGCACAACACCCCAAGTTTGTTGGCATCGGCGAGACCGGCCTTGATTATCATTACACATCTGAAAGTGCGGCCCAACAACAAGACAGCCTGCGCCTGCATATCCAAGCGGCCCGCCAGACCGGTCTGCCGCTGATTATCCATTCGCGCGATGCCGATGATGACATGGCGCGCATCCTGCGAGAGGAACACGAGCGCGGCGCCTATACGTGTGTGATGCATTGTTTCTCATCCTCAGCCGCGCTGGCGCGCGCCGCTGTCGATCTGGGGTTTTACCTGTCGATGTCGGGCATAGCGGCCTTCCCGCGCAGCTCTGATCTGCGAGAGATCTTCAGCACCGCACCCGTTGAGCGCATTCTGGTGGAAACGGATGCACCCTATCTGGCCCCACCGCCGTTTCGTGGCAAACGCAATGAGCCGTCCTATTCGGTGCACACGGCCCAAATCGGGGCCGAGGTGTTTGGCATGGAATGGGCCGATTTTGCAGCCCAAACACAGGCCAACTTTGACCGGCTGTTCTGGAAAGCCGCCCAATACAAGGCCTCCACCTGATGACGCAGCGCCGCTTTATCATATTGGGCTGCGGCTCGTCCGGGGGGGTGCCGCGCCTTGGCAACCATTGGGGCGATTGTGACCCATCAAATCCGCGCAATATGCGCCGTCGTTGCTCGATGTTGATCGAGCAGGAAAGCGATGCCGGTACCACCCGTGTCCTGATTGATGCCTCACCCGATCTGCGCCAGCAATTGCTGGATGCGGACGTAGGGGAGCTGGATGCGGTGATCTTTACCCACGCCCATGCCGATCATGTGCACGGTCTGGATGATCTGCGCATGATCGTGTTCAACATGAAGCAACGCCTGCCAGTCTGGGCTGATGGCGATACACAGAACGCTTTGTACTCGCGCTTTGGCTATGCTTTCGTGCAACCCGAGGGCTCACCCTATCCGGCGATCCTCAATATGCACACTATTGATGGCGATGTGACGATTGACGGGGCAGGGGGCGCGATCACGCTGACACCCTTCAAGGTGGGCCACGGATCTATTGATGCCCTTGGATTTCGCGTCGGTGATTTGGCCTATCTGCCCGATGTGGTCACCATCCCCGATGATGTCTGGCCACTGTTGGAGGGTCTGGACACCTGGATTTGTGACGCCCTGCGCCGCACGCCGCACCCCACTCATGCTCATCTGGCCCAGACACTGGAATGGTTGCACCGCGCCGCCCCCCGGCAAGGTGTGCTGACCAATATGCACATCGATATGGATTACGAGACATTGGTGCATGAAACCCCTGATTTCATCACTCCTGCCTATGATATGATGACCCTCAGTTTTCAGGTCTGAGCGATGCAGGCACTTCTTGATGTCATCCTGCCGGTTTTTATGGTCATCGGCTTTGGCTATCTGGCGGTCTGGCGCGGCTGGTTTTCTGATGCCGGTGTTGACGGGTTGATGAAATTTACCCAAGGGTTCGCCCTTCCCTGTCTGTTGTTTGTGGCCATCGCCCGGCTTGATCTGGGCCAGAGCTTTGAGTGGCGGCTGCTGCTCAGCTTTTACACCGGGGCGTTTACGGGGTTCGGTCTTGGCCTCATTGGAGCACGCCTGATTTTTGGGCGCACCTGGGAGGAGGCCGTGGCCATCGGCTTTTGCTGCCTGTTTTCCAATTCGCTCCTGTTGGGCCTGCCCCTGACCGAGCGCGCCTATGGCCCTGACGCATTACACGCCAACTATGCCATCATCGCGCTGCATTCGCCGTTTTGTTACGGCCTCGGCATCACTGCGATGGAGGTCGCTCGTGCTCGCGGGCAACGCGCGGCGCAACTGGCTGGTTCGGTCCTCAAGTCGATGTTTTCCAACGCATTGATCGTTGGCATTTCACTGGGCTTTTTCGTCAACCTGACGGGACTAAACCTGCCCGGAGTGTTGAACGATGCGCTTGATCTGATCGTGCGGGCCGCCCTGCCAGCGGCGCTGTTTGGCCTTGGCGGGGTGCTGGTGCGCTATCGGCCTGAGGGCGATTTGCGCGTTGTTTTTTATGTTTGCGCCGTGGGGCTGGTGGTGCATCCGCTGATCACCCGCTCGCTCGGGCTGGTGCTGGAGCTGCCGGTTGATGCGACACGTTCAGCCGTTTTGACGGCGGCAATGGCACCGGGGGTCAACTCCTACATCTTTGCCAATATGTATGGTCAGGCCCGGCGGGTCGCGGCCTCATCGGTGCTGATTGCCACCGCGCTGTCAATTGGCACGGTTTGGGTCTGGCTGGGGCTGTTGCCCTAAGGCATGGCCCCCAAACGCGGGGTCACTCGCTTGCGGGTGCCCCGCCTGTAAACGCATTGCCATTGGCATAATCACATGGCGCCTCCTGCATTTCCAGATGCAGCCCCGTGCCCGTAAACGGATTGGCCCGCGCCAAATCCTCATCTACCTCTATGCCCAATCCAGCGGCCTCAGGTGGGGTGATAAACCCGTCCTCAACCTGAATTGAGCCTTTGATAAGCTGGTCATGGAACGGTGTTTCAATGGTTTCGCACATCAAAATGTTGGGGATCGACGTGGCCAGCGCAATATTCGCCGCCCATTCCACAGGCCCGGCATATAAATGTGGCGCCATCTGCGCGTTATAAACCTCGGCCATGGCAGCCACTTTCTTCATCTCCCAAATGCCACCTGCACGGCCCAGAGCCGGTTGCAGGATCGCCGCCGCCCCAGAGCGCAACACCGGGGCAAACTCGGCCTTGGTGCACAGCCTCTCACCCGTGGACACCGGAATGGACGTCGCATTCGCCACTTTGGCCATTTCGTTCACATTGTCGGGCGGAATTGGTTCTTCGAACCACAGCGGGGTGTATGGCTCCAGCGCCTTGGCCAGCCGGATAGCCCCCCCGGTGGTAAACTGGCCATGAGTGCCAAACAGCAGATCAGCCTTGTCGCCCACCGCGCCGCGCACGGCCTTGCAGACAGCGACGGACAGTTTGATATCGCTCATTGCAGGCATATGCCCCCCCCGCAGGGTATAGGGGCCAGCCGGGTCAAACTTTACTGCCGTATAGCCGCGCGCCACCGCATCGGCGGCACTTTCAGCGGCCATCTCTGGCGAGGTCCAGAACGCCGCAACATCATGATGCGCCAACGGATAAAGGTATGTGTAGGCGCGGATACGGTCATTCATCCGCCCGCCCAACAGCGCCCAAACCGGCCGGTTGCGGGCTTTGCCAAGGATATCCCAGCAGGCGATCTCAAGCCCGGAAAACGCGCCCATGACTGTCAGGTCAGGCCGCTGTGTAAAGCCCGAAGAATACACCCGGCGAAACATCAATTCGATGTTTTCAGGGTTTTCCCCGGCCATGTGGCGCGCAAACACATCCTCGATCACGCTGCGCATGGCCTCAGGCGCGATAGAGCTGGCATAGCATTCACCCCAGCCCACGATACCGTCATCCGTGGTCAGCTTGACCAATATCCAATAGCGCCCGCCCCACCCCGGAGCAGGAGGGGCAGTGACGATGATGTCGAGGTCTTTGAGCAGCATAAACGCGTCCCTTATTGGCCCAGTTCAGGCAGGCCCGAGGCTGGTAAAAAATGATGGTCGGCATTTTGTTCATACAGCATTGCGGCACGAAATACGCTCAGATCATCAAAGGTGCGCCCCACCAGTTGTATACCCGTGGGCACCCCGTGGCGGTCACGGCCCGAGGGCACAGACATGACCGGACAATTGTGCAGAATGTTAAAGTGATGCGTCAGGGCCCAGCCGAAATCAGGATCGGTGCGTTGCCCATCCACATAAAATTCGGGGTTGGTGGCATCATGTTCGGCCTTAGGTGCACCAATGGCCAAAGTGGGGCATATGATGATGTCATAGGTGTCATGCAGCGCCCCCAGAGTTTGATACATCTGGTGATGGATGTCCCATGATTGCGCCACGGCGTCACGCTCCAGCGTTTGCGCGGCATCGGCGGCAGCCATGACATAATCGCACATCTGGTCGCCATAGGCCTCTCGGGCCCACAAAACCTGTCGGCCATAATGCATGATGGAATACCAACTCACCGCAGCCTCGACCGAGGCTTCGCTCCAGTTGATTTCAACCTCCTCCACCACGCAGCCCGCTGTGCGCAACACCTCCAATGCCGCCAGCGTGTTGGCGCGCACATCGCTGTCAATTGGCAGATATCCCAAATCCATTGACCAGCCGATCCTGAGCGGGGCAGGGGCAAAACTGCCTGGGATCACCAGCTTTTCGCGCAGGCTGTCATGGTCGCGCGGATGTGGGCCTGAGGTGATATTTTGTGCCAGGGCCGTGTCGCCCACCGTACGGCTGAGAACCCCACAGTGATTGTAGCGGTCAAAATTTGAGGGCGCCCCATCGGGGTTGCGCCCATGGGGCGGTTTGAACCCAACCAACCCGCAGGCCGAGGCCGGAATGCGGATGGACCCGCCAATGTCAGTGCCCGTGGCCAGCGGTGTCATCCCGGCGGCCAGTGCTGCGGCTGATCCGCCCGATGACCCGCCCGGTGCGAAGGCAGGATTATGCGGATTGCGAGTGACGCCAAAGCGGCGCGAATGGCACACGCCGGACATGCAAAACTCCGGGGTGGTGGTGCGCGCATGAAAGATCGCCCCAGCATCGCCCAGCCGCTCAAGTATCGGGTCGGTTATTGTGTCGGGCGCATGCCCCAGTGCAAAAGACCCCTGAGTTGTGTGTTTGCCCGCCCAATGGTGCACGTCCTTGACGGCCACCGGCAGGCCCTCCAACGCGCGCGCGCTGCCATTTGCATAGGCCACATCAGCCAGCCTGGCCGCATCACGGGCGGCCTCAAAATAGGTCTCGGTATAGGCGTTGATCACCGGGTTCACGGCCTCGGTTCGCGCAATCAGCGCGTCGAGGTACGCCACCACAGACAGCTCTTTGCTGCGGAATTTGGCCAGCACCTGCGTGGCGCTAAGATAGCAAAGCTCTGTCACAGGCATGCGCCTGAAGCGTGTCCGCTCCGCCACC
>DFBW01000107.1:7382-9561 GCA_002366775.1 Roseovarius sp. UBA3070
GCACGCACTCATGGTTTCAAATCCTATTTAAAAACAATCACGTTGCGCCGTGCAGATCCACCTTTGGTATCGGCAATCGCCTCGTTGATTTGATCCAGTGACCAGCGGTTCGAAATCAACTCATCCAGCATCAGACGCCCCTGACTGTACATATCAATCATCCAGGGGATATCTCGTTTGATCACCACATTGCCCATTTTTGAGCCGACCATCGACTGGCTGACAGCGGCAAAATTCGCGGCCTCATAGGTGGATTCAGCCCCGGTTGCGGGCATGCCCACCATGATCACCTTGCCGCCCCCGGCCAGATAACGTGGCGCGATGTCATAGGCCTTTGCGGCCCCGACCGTGACCAGCACCGCATCCGCACCACGCCCCATGGCCGCCTTGGCCGCGCGCCAGGGTTTATCGCCTGTGGCCAGCACGCCGTCAGTGGCACCAAACTGGCGCGCGACGTCTAATTTCTCTTCGCTCATGTCGACGGCCACGATACGCCGGGCACCGGCAATGCGTGCCCCCTGAATGGCGTTCAGGCCAACACCGCCCGCGCCGATAACCACCACATCCTGCCCGGCGCGCAGCCCGGCTGCATTCACCACAGCACCCACGCCAGTGATCACGCCACATGCCAGCAGGCTGGCGGCATCCAGTGGCATATCATCGGGGGTTTTCACCAGTTGCGATTGATCCACCACGACCTTTTCAGCAAAGGCTCCGCAGGCCATTGCCTGATGCAGCTTGCCCCCCTCAGACGTGGTTAATGGTCCTTGATCGCCATCATAGGGTGTCTCGCAGCCTGTGGGGCGCCCCTCACCACAACTGGGGCAATGGCCACAGGCGCGGATCAGCGTGACCACCACCGGATCACCAATGCTTAGCCCGGTGACACCGTCCCCCATCGCAGAAATCCGCCCGGCGGCCTCGTGGCCATAAACGGCAGGCAAAGACCCACCCCAGCCGCCTTCGGCATAGGTGATATCCGAATGGCAAATGGCAACGGCATGCAGATCAACCTCTACCTCGCCCATTTGTGGTGCGCGCAGGGTCACATCTTCTACACTCAGCGGTTCTTTGAAGGCGTGGCAAACGGCGGCTTTGATGGTTGTCATAGGGTCACTCCCAAGCATGGCTGATCCCAGCCTGATAGCAGACTGGGTGATTCATCAAGCATTATTGCGCACACGACCTCGAAACAGCATAAATGCAGCCAAAATCAGCAAGAGTGATGCGGCAAACGGTGCGCCGGGCATGTAGACGGGCGCGCGCGGCGATGTGAAGGCCGCGAACACGCTGGTCATAATCAAGGGCGAGATGATCAGCGCCAAAGCATTGATTGAGGACAAAATACCCTGCAATTCGCCCTGCGCATCATCCGCCACGTCGTGCGACATCATGGCTTGCAGCGCCGGTGTCGACATTGCGGCCAGTGTCGACAAAGGGGTTAATACCAACGCCAGCGGCCCATTGGTGATGAAGGTCAACACCAGAAATGACAGCACGGCAAAACCAAAGCCCAACATGACTGTGCGCCTCTCGCCCAGCCGGGCCAGGACCAGCCGGATCACCCCGCCCTGAACAATGGCCATTGAAATGCCATAGACCGTCAATGACAGCCCGACCATACGCGTGTCCCAATCAAACCGTGCGAGGGTGAAATAGGCCCAAATCGCCGGGTATACATTGAACGCCAGCGCACTGAGAAAATACACCGTGATCAGGCGCAATTGCTCGGGCAGGGCGCGAATTTTCAAAAAAGCACTCAGCGGGTTGGCACGGGCCCAGCGAAAGGCGCGGCGGTTGGTGTCGCTCACGGTTTCGGGCAGGATCAGCAGGCCAAAGATGAAATTGGCAGCGGCCAGCCCGGCGGCGGCATAAAAAGGCGCACGCGTGCCGTATTCTCCTAACAGGCCACCGATTGCCGGACCCAGTACAAACCCGATACCAAAGGCGGCACTGACCAGCCCAAAGGCCTGCCCGCGCTTTTCACGCGGTTGCGTGTCGGCCATGAACGCAGAGGCAGTAGAGTGGGTGGCCGCCGTGATGCCCCCCACAACCCGACCGATCAGCAACACCCAGATCGACCCGGCAAGCGCCATCACCAGATAATCCGCTGGCATTACAAACAACGAGCTGAGCAATATCGGACGTCGCCTGAAACGATCAGACAGATTGCCAATCA
>DFBW01000094.1:0-2441 GCA_002366775.1 Roseovarius sp. UBA3070
TCAAATGCCGCGCAATATGTTTCGCCAGCAGGGGGCGGCCTTTGCCACAGATAAACACGCCCTTGCCGCCGCCAAAGTGGCGATCAACCGCAAATGGGACATGCGCATTGATGAACCGGCCCGACAGTTCTTTTATATGCCGTTGATGCATTCGGAAAACCTGTGTGATCAGGACCGCTGCGTGCGCCTGATGTGCGAACGCATGCCTCAGGGCGGGGCAGACCAGTTGATCCACGCGCAGGCGCACCGCGATGTGATCCGCCAGTTTGGCCGCTTTCCCTATCGCAATGAGGTTCTGAACCGGACCTCAAGCGCGCTTGAGCGGGAGTATCTTGCGGCTGGCGGATATGGCATGACCCTGCGCAAGCTACAGACCGCCACCGCCGCCTGATCCCCCCAGCAAACAGCAACTGACCCCGCTCCAAATCACCGCGATGGGCGCTGTGTCATTGTGAGCGGCAGAAAAATAGTTTAATACCAAACTAAAGTATTTCGACTTAAACCTGAGCCAGGGGAAAGCCGAAATCCCGTAAGAAATATGAACGTTTTGCAGCGTTTCGCAAAAGCGCAATCCAGGCTTTTTGCGCAACGCTTTAATTTCCAGATGGAGGCAAGCATGGCTGCCAAATCCTTTGACATGATCGTAATTGGTGCAGGCCCCGGTGGCTATGTCGCGGCCATTCGTGGCGCACAGCTGGGGCTGAATGTCGCCATTGTTGAACGTGAACACATGGGCGGTATCTGCCTGAACTGGGGCTGTATCCCCACCAAGGCGTTACTGCGCTCGGCCGAAGTGTACCACCTGATGCACCGCGCCAAGGAATTTGGCCTGTCAGCGGACGGCATCACCTATGATCTGGACGCTGTGGTCAAACGCTCGCGCAATGTGGCCAAACAACTGAACGCTGGCGTTGGCCATCTGATGAAGAAAAACAAGATCACCGTGTTCATGGGAGAGGCGACACTGCCTGCCAAGGGCAAAGTCGCAGTCAAAACCGACAAAGGCACGCAAGAGCTGACATCAAAAGCCATTGTTCTGGCCACAGGCGCCCGTGCCCGTGAATTGCCGGGGCTAGAAGCCGATGGCGATTTGGTCTGGACCTACAAACACGCATTGCAGCCGCCCCATATGCCCAAAAAGCTTCTGGTCATCGGATCGGGTGCGATTGGCATTGAATTCGCCAGCTTTTACAACACGTTGGGCGCTGATACGACCGTGGTTGAGGTGATGGACCGCGTGCTGCCCGTGGAAGACGCCGAGATTTCGGCCTTCGCCAAAAAATCCTTTGTCAAACAAGGTATGACGATCATGGAAAAAGCCATGGTCAAGCAGCTGGATCGCGCCAAGGGCAAGGTCACTGCACATATCGAGATCGGCGGGAAAGTTGAAAAGCAAGAGTTTGACACCGTAATTTCCGCCGTTGGCATTGTTGGCAATGTCGAAGGGCTGGGACTAGAAGGTTTGGGCGTTGAGGTCGATCGCACCCATGTTGTGACCGATGCCTATTGCCGCACCAAAGTGGACGGGCTTTTTGCCATTGGTGACATCGCTGGTGCACCGTGGTTGGCCCACAAAGCCAGCCACGAAGGCGTGATGGTGGCCGAACTGGTTGCAGGCGGCAAACCCCATCCGGTAAAGCCCGAAAGCATCGCCGGCTGCACCTATTGCCACCCGCAAGTGGCCAGTGTCGGCCTGACCGAAGCCAAAGCCAAGGAGGCGGGCTATAAAATAAAAGTGGGCCGCTTCCCTTTCATCGGCAACGGCAAGGCGATTGCCCTGGGCGAGGCAGAGGGCATGATAAAAACCATCTTTGATGAGGCCACAGGCGAGCTGTTGGGCGCGCATATGGTGGGTGCAGAAGTGACAGAACTGATCCAGGGCTATGTGGTGGGCCGTCAGTTGGAAACCACCGAAGAAGACCTGATGAACACCGTCTTCCCGCACCCGACACTGTCTGAGATGATGCACGAAAGCGTTTTGGATGCCTATGACCGGGTGATTCATATCTAAGGCTTGCCCGGTGGTCCCCGCGGGATTTAGGTGTTTAGGCCCAGACATAGCAAAGGGGGCTGTGCGTGACGGCCCCCTTCGTGCAGTCTGACGACAAAAAGGAAGCACCAATGCCAAGCATCAATCGGGTTGTCATGCAAAAAACCACGCGCCAGTGGCTGGCTGAGCTGGATTTGACATCGATGGATGCGGCAGAAATATCGGGCAAGCACGGGCGTCGATACGATTTTAGAACCTATAAGACATTCAAATACCCCAAACATGACATCTGCGCCGGCCCCTTCATGACCAACCGCGGTGCGATGCGGACATTTGACATCATCCTTGCAAATCAGGTGTGGGAGCATCTGGACAGACCTTATGCCGCCACCTGCAATGTGCTCGAAATGTTGCGCCCCGGCGGGTATTTCTGGATCGCTGTGCCGTTTTT
>DFBW01000094.1:2497-2960 GCA_002366775.1 Roseovarius sp. UBA3070
GAAGCGGGCTTTGCCGAGGATGCCATTCGTGCCGAACAATGGGGCAATCGCCACGCGGCCCAACGAAACTTTGAACAGCCCTGGCCCCCTGCCTTTGATGCCGAAACGGATGAATTGGATAATGATCCTGAGTTTCCAATTTGCGCCTGGGCCTTGGCGCAAAAGACGTTCGACTGACAACTATTGTCAGGAGGGCGGCCTGTTCACCCTATGTTCACACTTTTACCTTGGAACACCCTGTCACCTCCACTAGATATATCTGCATGTAGTGAGGGTGAATATGGCCGAGTTAAAGAACATCGAAGTGCGCGGCGCGCGCGAACATAATCTGAAGAACATAGATGTGAATATCCCCCGCGACCAACTGGTTGTTATTATGGGGCTTTCCAGCTCGGGCAAATCCTCGCTCGCGTTTGACACGATCTATGCCGAAGGCCAGCGCCGCTATGTGGAATCACTTTCT
>DFBW01000045.1:0-6413 GCA_002366775.1 Roseovarius sp. UBA3070
AAACCGGAACGGTTTGGAATCCAGCAAAGACAAGGCGGCCGTGATCGTGCTTTTGGCCTTGATCCGGACAATGGCCGGGCTTTGTTTTACACCCACACTCGAGATGATAAAGCTGGTGCCTGCAATATCCACGCGCCCGCCTTGGGGCGCGGTGATATGGCCACGATCAGCCGCAATCACAAAGCGCTTGTCATAAAGTGATCCATGCCCCGAGGCGCCCTGGATCACCGGCACATCCTTGATGAAACGTGTCTCAAGATCGTTGAAATCAAACCCCAGAAAAAAGTCAGGCCGGTGTTTGGGAGCAGAGCGCAGCGCCAGCTGGATATCACTCAGCTTGGCCGCATTTACATTCTTGCTGATCCAGGTGCGTGTCGGGGGTGCCATCCGTTCGGGCCACAGCTGCAGTAATCGCTCAGGCGTGATCGCATCCATGCGCCCGTCCAACGCAACTGACCAGCCCTCCTCTTGCGCCGCGGCCTTGCCTGTCAGCACCAGACGCTGGCCCTGGTCGCTAAAGCTCATCTCGCCCAGGGTCAGCTCAAACGGGTCGAGCTTCAGCCGGGTTTCCATCGTGGCGCCCTCAATGGCCACCGGCTCACCATAGAGATCATCCGGATTGGCGCTCAGCTCGGTGATGCGAAACTGTGACCACAATTCGGTTGGCCACCCCTGATCAGCCCCCACCAGAAGGGCCTTGCCCTCAACCCGCGCCGTCACCCATTTGCTGTCCACAAACACTTCGTCGACCTGCATAGACTGCGTGTTGGGGTCATAGGTGAAATAAGCCTGTGCCTTTGAAAACGGAATTGGCTTGGTGGCAGCCGTCGGTTGCAACGCACCGGCCCCGATTTGCAACGTCGCGTTCAGCGGGCCCAATGCACCTGCGTCTTCGACCGATGCCCGCAGCGCCCCGGAAATGGGGGCATCCAGCGCCTCAAGCCAGGCCAGTGCGGGGGATTGTCCGGCGATATCTCGGGCGGGCATATCCTCAAAACTAACCCCGAATTGCGCAGCGGTTTGGCCAATTTCACCGGTGTAATTCATCTCCAGCGTGGTGGCGTAGCCGCGATTGCCCAGCAGTACAAAATCGCCGCGCAATTGCAGGGTTTCGTTCGTACGGGTCAACTCGATCCGGCCGCCATCAACCGTCCAGCCGCGCCGCGCACGGGCATCTTCGTATTGAACGGTCAGATTGTCCGCTTCAACCCGCTTGAGGGCGGTGAAATTGGGCCTGAGCAGGAATTGATCCATCTCCTGGATAAGCCCTGCAAAACTGGGGGCTTCCTGTACGGTTTTGGGGCTATCCCCCACCGCCAGCCCGATATTGCCCTGCGCACTGCGGCGCAGGCGCACGGTGGCGCCTGACAGGCGGATCGTACCTGGCTGCACCTGCCCGCGCAGCAGGGGGCGCAGCGCCAATGTGCCGTCCACATCAGACAACACAGCCAGCCGCTCGCCGCGCATATCGGAAATGGCCAGGTTGCGTATTACCAGCCGGGGCACCCAGTCACGCTCCAGCACCACGGCCATATCGCCAAAGTCTAAATGCGCGCCTTCCACCTCGCCATTGATCCGCTCGGACATGGATTGGCGCAGCCAGTCTGGCGCACTGATCTGTTTGCCACGGATTGAAAACAGACCGATGAGCGCAACCAACAGCACTATCCCGACAAGCCCACAAACAAACAGGCACACCCGCCCTACCCGGCTGCGGCGGGGTTTGGGCGTGCCGGGTTGTGCTTCGGGCGCGGGGCCGGTTTCGGGGTCTGGCTCGCTCATGTTTCTCCTGAACGTACGGATCGGCATATGGTAAGTCGGGTTTCCTTTGTTCTCGCCTTTTGTGGCGGAATATGAAAGTCACATTGCGACCAAACAAGGATGCCCCATGCCCGATATCACCGAAATGGCCCCTGATTTCACCCTGCCCCGCGATGGTGGCGGCGAAATCACGCTGTCAGAGTTGAAACCACAAGCCGTGGTTTTGTTCTTCTATCCACGCGATGACACCCCCGGATGCACCACCGAGGCGATTGGGTTTACCCAAAACGGGCAAGCCTTTGGCGACGCCAATGTTACGGTGCTGGGCATTTCCAAAGACAGCGTCGCCAAGCATGACAAGTTCCGTGACAAGCATGGCCTTGGCGTGGCGCTTTTGTCAGATGAGGCCAGCGATGTGTGTGAACGCTACGGTGTGTGGAAAGAAAAAAACATGTACGGCAAGACGTTTATGGGCATTGAGCGCACGACTTTCCTGATTGATGGGTCGGGCCGCATTGCGCAGGTTTGGCACAAAGTCAAAGTGCCCGGTCATGTGGATGACGTTCTGAGCGCGGCCAAATCGCTGTGAGCACGCTCACTCAGATGGCGGTTGATGTGCTGAACACCGCCGATGGCCGCGCCAAAACGGCCCTGTCACTGCAACATGCAAAGACCTGGTTTGAGGCGCGCGCCGCCGGGGTGGATATTCCGCTGGGGGATGCGCAGCCGCCGCTGACACCGGCACGGCCCCCAAAGCCTGAGTTGCTCAACCCGCGTGATGTGCCTCGTCGCCGCCCCGGCAGCCCACAGGGCCGGATCGCGCTATTGCACGCTGTGGCACACATCGAGCTGAACGCCGTGGATTTGCATTGGGATATCATCGCGCGGTTTGCAGATGTCAAAATGCCGATGGGATATTATGATGATTGGGTCAAGGCCGCGAGCGAAGAATCCAAACATTTCAACCTGATATCAGACTGTCTTGAGGCATTGGGCAGCCATTATGGCGCCCTGCCAGCGCATGCCGGAATGTGGCGCGCAGCCGAAGACACTGTGGATGATTTCATGGGCCGTCTGGCCGTGGTTCCCATGGTGTTAGAGGCCCGTGGATTGGATGTGACCCCCGGCATGATCGAGGTTTTTGCCAAAGCAGGCGAGGTACAGGCGGTTGAAGCAATGAACGTGATCTACAGCGAGGAAGTGGCGCATGTGGCCTATGGCTCAAAGTGGTTTCACTTTCTGTGCGGCCGTCATGATCTGGACCCAAAAGAGGTGTTTCACACGCTGGTGCGCACCTATTTCCACGGGCCATTGAAGCCTCCCTTCAATGAAGAAAAACGTGCCGAAGCAGGGCTGCCGCCCGATTTCTATTGGCCCTTGAGCGAAACCCTGTGAGGCAACATTCACGCCGTGGGACAACCCCTTGGAATCGGCGGATTTTCGCCACCAGTACATTAATCCGCCAAAAACGTCGAATCACTTGGTCAAATTTCTTGCTCAACCCAAGTACACTGGGGTATGCAGCATCGCAGGGTGCCGATCACTCACAATAATACGAGCGCCACTTTGGGTTGGGATAAACTAGGGACGGGTTCTTGCGTACCAAACTTGCGATCAAATTTGATGGCCTGCTGGAACGGTATTTTCCAGAACGGCGCGTCTTTCTAAAATCCGACACGGACACGCGGTTTATCCGCCTGCGTCCGGCCTCGCAAATGCTTGCTTTCCTTGGCTGTTCGGCCGTCGTGGCCTGGGCGATTATCGCCACTGCGGTGCTTATCATGGACAGCATCGGATCGGGCAATTTCCGAGAACAGGCCAAACGTGATCAGCGCACTTATGAGACGCGCCTGAATGATCTGTCTGGCGAACGTGACTTGCGCGCTGGCGAGGCGATCGCCGCCCAGGAGCGGTTCAACTCGGCCCTGTCTGAAATTTCCAAAATGCAATCCGAGCTGCTGGCCTCGGAAACCCGCCGCCGGGAAATGGAAACCGGGATCGAAGTGATCCAGGCCACATTGCGCAAGGTGATGAACGAACGCGATGACGCGCGTGACGAAACCACCCAACTGGCGCAATCCATCCAGGACAATGTCGGCCAGCCCGGCCAAAGCCAAACCAAAGGTGGGCTGAACAAGGACACATTGGATTTCCTGACGGCCGCACTTGAAGACACCGCCACCCAACGGGATCTGGTCACCTCCAATGCCCAAGACGCGTTGCTGGCCGCCGATGAAATGGCCCAGCAGATTGCGCTGATGAAAGATCAGAACGATCAGATTTTTCGCCAATTGGAAGAGGCCATGACCATTTCGGTAGAACCGCTGGACAAGATGTTCAGCGCTGCGGGCATGAACACTAACAGCCTGTTGAGCACTGTTCGCAAAGGTTATTCCGGCCAGGGCGGCCCGCTGACACCGCTTAGTTTTTCAACACGGGGCGATGACCCCTCGGTTGATACGTTGCGCGCCAATCGCATCCTTGGCCAGATGGACAAGCTGAACCTCTATCGCATCGCCGCACAAAAAGCGCCCTTTGCAATCCCGGTGAAAAATGCCTTCCGATACACCTCGGGCTTTGGCATGCGCTGGGGCCGGATGCACAACGGCACCGATTTTGCAGCCCCTCACGGCACGCCGATCCATGCCACCGCCGACGGTGTTGTCACCCATGCGGGCTGGCAATCCGGATATGGCCGGCTGGTCAAGATTCAGCATGAGTTCGGCATCGAAACCCGTTATGCCCACCAGTCAAAACTCTTCGTCAAGGTAGGACAAAGGGTCTCGCGCGGGCAAAAAATTGGTGCTATGGGGAATACTGGACGTTCTACCGGCACTCATCTACATTACGAAGTCCGTGTCGGCGGCAAGCCCGTCAACCCCATGATCTATATCAAGGCAGCCAACGATGTTTTCTAAAAGCAAAATCAACGACCCCGCCCCGAAACCTGATGAGGGAACAAAGCCAGCCATGCCAGCAGCCAAGCCCGACGCCGCCCCTGCTGCCGCAGAATTCAAAGCAGCCGCGCCCAAAGCCAAGCCTCCTGCATCTGTGTTGTCTTCGGATTTGCATGTGACCGGCAACATGAAAACCACCGGCGATATTCAGATCGAAGGCACAGTTGAGGGCGACATTCGCGCGCACCTGCTGACCATCGGCGAAGGCGCCACCATCAAAGGCGAAGTGATTGCTGATGATGTGGTGATCAATGGGCGCATCGTAGGGCGTGTGCGTGGCCTGAAGGTGCGTCTGACCTCGACCGCGCGTGTTGAGGGCGACATCATCCACAAGACCATTGCGATTGAAAGCGGTGCTCACTTTGAGGGCTCCGTGCAACGTCAGGATGACCCGCTGAATTCCAAATCAAAGAACCCGGTACCCTCAGGTGCCGCACCGGCAGCGCCCCAGCCCCCCAAAGGCTAAGCTTTCGGACCCAAACAGTTTAAGGCACCCTGTCCGATGGCAAGGGTGCCTTTTTTGTGTTTGGGCTACGGATCCAAAGCATTTCGCGTAAAATCTGAATCAGAGGCTTTGCCTCAAACGCCCACAAGGTTCATATGTCGTGGCGCGCATCGCCTTTTGCCTGCCTCAGGTTAAAGGTGATACGCTTTAGTTAATGGCAGTGAGCGGATCAATGACCTGCGAAACTTCCGTAACCTTGCTAAAGGGAATGCCGCTCAGCTCGGCATGTTGTTTTATTTGATCCCTGCGGATACGGCCACACGGCCTCCTATCCAAATATTCCTGCCCTGGTTGCGAGGTGCCACCGCTGACACACAAACCCGGATTGACCATCTGTCACGCGCTTGATCCACACGGTTGCACCACTTACAGCGGCTTGCTAGGCTTTTCACATGACGGAACAAACCCAACATTACGATGATATGTTTGCCGGCCTCCTCGAAGAGATTTGGGGCGAAGGGTATCTTTCCCCCGGCGGCCCCAAGGAAGTGGCGCGTGTGCTATCCGGGCTTGATTTGACGGGCCTGCGCGTGCTCGACATCGGCTGTGGCACCGGGGCAATCACCCTGTCACTTGTGCGCGATCATGGCGCGGGACATGCAGTAGGCATTGATGTGGAGGGGCATGTTTGCATTGAAGCCCGCGCGCGCGCCGCCGGTGCCGGGGTCGCAGACCAGATCGAGATCGTGCAGGTTAAGCCAGGCCCCTTCCCCTTTGAAGACGAAACATTTGATTTGGTCTTTTCCAAAGATTCGATCATTCACATTGCTGACAAAGAAGCGCTGGCACAGGACATCCACCGCGTATTGCGCCCCGGCGGCTGGTTTGCAGCCTCCGATTGGCTGACGTCACATGATGGTGCCATGTCACCGGCCATGACCCGATATATAGAGCTTGAAGGCCTGGGGTTCGCCATGGCTTCGCCCGCGCGCTATGCCTCGGCGTTGCAGGCGGCAGGCTTTGGGGCGGTTGATACAATCAGCCGCAACGCCTGGTATCTGGACACCGCCCGCGATGAACTGCAGATGCTGGCTGGCCCGCGCCGCGCAGAATTGGCGGGCAAATACGGGGTCGGCCTTGTGGCAGAAAATATTGCGGTCTGGCAGGCGATGATTGCTGTTCTGGAAACCGGTGAACTGTGCCCGCATCACCTGCGTGGCCAGAAACTCTAAAACGTTTCGCGTAAAACC
>DFBW01000045.1:6437-19448 GCA_002366775.1 Roseovarius sp. UBA3070
CATCGCCTTTTGCCAGCCTCAGGTGAAAGGCGATACGCTTCAGGCTTGCGATACTGCGTAGGGTGGGGTTTTACCCCACCAATCGTGACCTGCCCTGCGGCTCACGCCTCCAGTTCCGCATCCCAATAGAGGAAATCCAACCAACTGTCGTGCAGGTGGTTTGGCGGAAATTTACGCCCCATATTGCGCAATTGTTCCACCACTGGCGCACGCGGAGGTTTGCGAAGCTCCATACCGGTGTGATGCAGGCTTTTGGATCCCTTCTTCAGGTTACACGGGCTGCACGCCGCCACCACGTTTTCCCAACTGGTAATGCCGCCTCTTGCCCGCGGGATCACATGATCAAAAGTCAGATCCCCCTTGGCGCCACAATACTGGCAACGAAATTCATCCCTCAAAAATAAATTAAAGCGCGTGAAGGCCACGCGCTTTTGAGGTTTGACATAGTCTTTCAACACAATCACCGAGGGTATCTTGATCTCGGTACTGGGGCTTCTGACGATGTGGTCATATTCCGCCACTATATCCACCCTCTCCAGATAGGCCGCTTTGACCGCCTCCTGCCACGTCCAGAGTGACAGCGGATAATATGATAAAGGTCGATAATCCGCGTTCAGCACCAATGCCGGGTGATGTCTGAGTGCGGCGGGATCTCTGACAAACTCGGTCCTGAAATCTGCGTCCATAGTCCTGTGCGTACCCTTTTGCCGGGCATATCCCGGCTTTGCTCTTATGTGATTACTATATATCGTGTTTCGCCTCTGACAACCCCGACATATAGCGGTCTGGTTCCATCAACAGGCTGGCACATCATTGCAACACTTGGATGACATGGCCGTTGCGTCGCCAGATGAGGCCATATCCCACACAGCCGCAGGGCGCGCGCTCACTCCAATGACATTGGCCTAGCCGAAATTGTGAGAGTGATGCACGAGGGGTCTTAAGGGGGGCAAAACCTGTCGAACGACCCGCGTTATAGCCCCAGTTTATCGCGCATAAAGGCCAAGGCCACCTGCAACCCATCCGGGGCAATTCCGTGCCCGGTGCCCTTCATAATATGGGCATAAACGTCCTGCCACCCGGCCGCCTGCAACGCCTCGGCCGCCTGTGGCAGCGATTGCGGCGGCACCACATCATCGCCGTCCCCATGGATCAGCAGGATCGGCGGGCGGCTGATGGCTTCATCTTTCAACACGTCTGGCGACAGCAAACGCCCAGATATGGCAACAATCCCCGCCACGGCATCCTCGCGCCGGGGCGCCACCTGCAACGACATCATCGTTCCTTGGGAAAACCCAAACAAAACAACCTGTTCGGGCAAAACATCCTCGTCCACCATCAGGGCATCAAGATAAGCGTTCAGATCGTCCGAGGCCGCCATCAGGCCCCGTTCAGCTTCTTCTTCGCTTGAGCCGTCGATCCATGGGATCGGGAACCACTGAAACCCATTTGGCATGCCGGGGATGGTCTCAGGCGCATCGGGGGCCACGAACAATGTGTCGGGCAAATGCTCGCCTAGGACATCGGCCAGCCCCAACAGATCGGCCCCATTGGCGCCGTAACCGTGCAGGAACACCACCACTGATCTTGTTGTGCCGGAGTGAGGCTCTTTTCGGCCCGATTGCAATACCCGCGTCATCTGATCCCTTCCCTATTCTTAATCACCCGGTAGTACGCCCATAAAATGCGTGCTGCAACTGATCTCCATGGGCTCCAGGCCTCGGCCATCTGTCGCAGGTCTCGTTCTTTGGGGCGCTCGGGCAGGTCGTATAAAACCTTGGCGGCTTCTTGCAGGGCCAGATCGCCCGGCGCAAAGACATCCGCCCGCCCAAGTGAGAACATCACATAGACCTCGGCTGTCCAGAAACCGATGCCCGGAATTTTGACCAGAGTGGTCACCACCTCGTCCGAAGGCGCCCTGCGCAGCGCATCAAAATCCACGCCTGCATCGGCCAATGCTTTGAAATATTTGACCTTTGGGCGGCTTAACCCTGCGGCACGCAAATCATCATCGCTGGCCTGCTGCACGCGGGTGATATCAGTTAGCCCCGCCTGTTCCACCCTGGCCCAAATGGCGCTGGCCGAGGCGATGCTGACCTGCTGGCCAACAATGGCATTCAACAACTGGGCAAACCCATCAGGCTTGCGCCGCAGTGGCAAAGGCCCTGTCAACCGATAGGCATGTGCCAGACGAGGGCACATCTGCGCGAGGGCGGCTGCGCCTTCCTCTACATCCTCCAGCGTTTCGATGATCCGGCCTGTCATAGGCCCGCGACCCACGCCAATGCCTCCTTCACATTGTGCGCCTTTTGCCCTGGGGGCTGCGCGGGGCGCTTGATCATGGCCACGCGAATCCCCAACTGCCGGGCGGCCACCAGCTTGGAGCGCGGCGCCTCGCCTCCTGCATTCTTGACGATCAACCAATCGACACCCAACCGCGTGAACAGCTCAACCTCGGCTTCAACCGAGAACGGCGGGCGGCCCACCAGAAACTCTCCGTTGGGAAATGGAAAGGGCCTGTCGGGCGGGTCAATCTGGCGGCAAATCAACCGGCATCCCGTCAGATTGGCATATCTTTCAAGGGTTTGCCGCCCTGTCGCCAAAAACACCGTGGCACCGGGTGCAATGTGATCGGCGGCATCTGCTTCACTGTCAAGCAGGGTCCAATCGTCCCCGGCTTCGGGCTCCCAAGGGGCGCGCAGCAATTGGCAGTAAGGCATGGATTTTTGTGCGCACACCCGCGCTGTGCGGATGGAAATGCTCTGTGCGAAGGGATGCGTGGCATCCAAAACAGCGGTGATGCCTTCGTCTTTGATATACTGCAAAAACCCGCTTTCGCCGCCAAATCCGCCGTGCCGGGTGGGCAACGCCAGATCACGCGGCATGCGCGTGGCCCCGGCCAATGAGGCAACCGCGTCAACGCCTGCTTTGGACAGGGCGCTGGCGATCTCAACCGCTTGCCCCGTGCCCGCCAAAAGCAGCAAGGTCATATACCCGCCCTCGCCAAGATTTTGCCTTGGCGATCAATCACCACAGTATCGGCTTTGATGTCGTCGGGCAGCATCGCGCGGATGTTTTCCAGCGCGTGTTCTGCCACCCAGGACACCATGAAATCACCAGCTGTTTCATAGGCTTGCAAGGCTGTGTTCATGCTCTTCAAATCAGGCATGTCCAGCGCGTCGGCAAGGGCCACAAAATCCACCTGAGAGCGCCCAGAATGCAGATCACGCGCGCCTTGTGCCAATTTGGTCATCTTACCTATGCCACCACCAATGGTGATGCGCTCCACCGGATTGCGGGCCAGATACTTCAGCAGGCCACCGGCAAAATCGCCCATATCCAGCATGGCGTGATCGGGTAGATCATACAGGGTTTGCACCGCTTTTTCGCTGGTCGATCCGGTGCAACCCGCCACATGGGTCGCCCCATCGGCACGCGCCACATCAATGCCGCGGTGGATTGAGGCAATCCAGGATGAACAGGAAAACGGGCGCACAATGCCCGTGGTGCCAAGAATTGACAGCCCGCCCTTGATGCCCAACCGGGAGTTCCAGGTTTTGCGTGCCATAGCCGCGCCGCCGGGGATAGAAATGGTGATCTCAATATCAGGCTGTTGCCCCAGACGGGTTGCCAGTTGTGCCACGACATCGCTCAGCATCTGGCGCGGGACGGGGTTGATTGCGGGCTCTCCCGGCGGGATCGGCAGGCCGGGCATGGTGACAGTGCCAACGCCCATGCCCGCGCGAAACTGCACGCCACCAACAGAGGCGGCGACACGCGCAATGATCAATGCGCCGTGGGTGATGTCAGGATCATCACCCGCGTCCTTTATGACACCGGCCTCAATCCATCCATCCCCTTGATCCCAATGAGTTATTTCAAATTCCGGGCGTTCACCTTTGGGCAGAGTTATCCGTATTTTATCGGGGCGTGCCTCGCCCCATAGCACCTTCAGCGCCGCCTTTGTGGCAGCGGTGGCGCAGGCACCTGTGGTCCAGCCACGGCGCAGGGGGGTATCAGGTTTGCGGGCCATACTGGCGCCGAACTATAGGGAGGGCGCAACGAATGGCCAATCGGGAAAACGAGCATGACGCTATGCAATGCATGATTTGCCCTCGCCGGTCCCGACTCACGCCTTCGGCACGCGGAGCTGACACAACCGGCAATGGCTGTGAAATGCTGCCCGAATGTCGCCCAGCCCTCTGCTGCGGGTCGTTCTCGCTCTTTCCCCGCTCAGCAACTCGCGCCATAACGGGCGTATGAACGACTCACTTTCTCTCCCTGCGGGTCAATGGCCTGACCTACAGCCCGGTTGGGTCTGGCTTTGTGGTGCCGGTCCCGGTGATCCGGGTCTGCTGACGCTACATGCGCTCAATGCTCTGAGGCAGGCAGATGTGGTGATTTATGACGCGTTGGTACAAGAAGACATTCTGACATGGGCACCACAGGCCGAGCACATCTATGCTGGCAAACGTGGAGGCAAACCATCTGCCAAACAGCGCGATATTTCACTGACGCTGGTTGAGCTGGCCCAACAAGGCAAACGGGTGTTGCGCCTAAAAGGCGGTGATCCCTTCGTTTTTGGCCGTGGCGGGGAAGAGGCCCAAACATTGGTGCAACACAATGTGCCCATTCGCATCATCCCCGGCATTTCAGCGGGTATTGGCGGGCTGGCCTATGCGGGCATCCCTGTGACGCACCGGGATGTGAACCAATCGGTAACCTTCGTCACCGGGCATGATCAATCGGGCAAAACACCAACATCGCTGAACTGGAAAGCCATCGCCACAGGCAGTCAGGTGTTGGTGATTTACATGGGCATCAAACACGCCGCCCAGATTGCTCAGGCGCTGCTGGATGCTGGCCGTCCTGCGGATGAGCCATGTGCCGTGGTGTCTTCGGCCACGACCAAAGCGCAGCAGGTTCTGGAAACCACGCTGGCTCAGATGGCCACCGATATTGCCGACAGCGGGATGGAACCCCCTGCCATTTTATGTGTCGGACGCTCTGTGTTGATGCGCCAGGTGCTTGATTGGCAAGGCATGATCGCAGGCAACGCACCGCGCAACCTCGATCCGCTTGGCCGAGGGCGCCCAGCCGAAGCCTCATGAGCGGGCTCATCATTGCGGCCCCCGGCTCGGGCGCGGGTAAAACCACCGTCACATTGGCCCTGTTGCGGTTGCTATCGCGCCAAGGGGTGCCTGTGCGTGGTGCAAAATCCGGGCCAGATTATATTGATCCACGCTTTCATGAGGCCGCCTGTGGCATGCCCTGTCCCAATCTGGATGCATGGGCGATGTCACCCGAGCGTATCCGCGCGCTGGCCTCTGGTGACGGGCTGTTGATCATCGAAGGGGCCATGGGCCTGTTTGATGGCGCGCCGCCAGATGGCAAAGGCGCTGTTGGCGATCTGGCGTGCCTGATGCAGCTGCCGGTGATATTGGTGGTGGATGCCGCACGCATGGCTCAATCGGTGGCCGCGATGGTGGCAGGCTATGCCGGATTTGACCCCAATGTGCGCGTCACCGGCGTGATCCTCAACAACGTCGGCAGTGAGCGCCACGAGGTGATGTTGCGCCGCGCATTGGCGCCTTTGGGTTTGCCGGTTCTGGCCGCATTGCACCGCAGCAGCGCGCTGGCGCAACCCTCGCGCCACCTGGGGCTTGTGCAGGCCACCGAACACCCCGATCTGGAGGCCTTTCTTGACGCGGCGGGTGATGCATTGGCCGCCACTCTGGACCGGGACGCGCTGTTGGCGATGGCCGCGCCGCTTCCTGAGGCCAAAACAGGCCCTCATATCCCTCCGCCCTCCAGCACTATTGCTGTGGCGCGGGATGCTGCTTTTGCCTTTGTCTATCCACATCTGTTGCAGGATTGGCGCGACGCGGGCGCAGAGCTGCGCTTGTTTTCGCCGCTGGCCGATGAGCCCGTACCAGAGGCCGGATTTATCTATCTTCCGGGCGGCTATCCTGAATTATTTGCCGGGCAGCTTGCCTCAAATCAGACCTTCCTGAGAAGCCTTAGAAGTGCTGCACAAACATCTGATATATACGGAGAATGTGGTGGCTACATGCTGCTGGGTAAGGGGCTGATCGACGCCCAGGGTACCCGCCACGAAATGGCCGGTCTGCTACATCTGGAAACCTCCTTTGCCACGCGCAAACTGCACTTGGGGTATCGCCGGTTAAGCCCGCTGCGCGGGCCGTTTGGCACCGCGTTGATGGCACATGAGTTTCACTATGCCACCACGCTCAGCGCCACCGGCGATCCACTGTTTTGCGCCGAAGATGCCGAGGGCACCCCCCTACCCGATATGGGCCTTGTTCAGGGTCGTGTTTCAGGCTCGTTCGCACATGTGATCGACGCCGCCCAATAAGCGGCTTGCGGGTGCGCGCCAACAGGTCTAGCACTTGCTCATGACCGATACATCGCCGCCATATAATCACACACGCGCCAAGCGTAACGTAACCGTTCTGGTGCTGGCTCAGGCATTTCTGGGCGCACAGATGGCAATGATGTTTGTGGTCGGTGGGTTGGCCGGGCAATCGCTGGCCAGCAACGTGTGTTTTGCCACTTTGCCCATTTCACTGATCGTTCTGGGGTCCATGCTGACCGCCAGCCCCCTGTCGGCAATCATGCAGCGCTTTGGCCGCCGCACCGGGTTCTTCATTGGGGCAGCCGCCGGGGCGTGCGGGGCCGCAATTGGGGGCTATGGGCTGTATCTGGCGTCTTTCCCGATATTTTTGTTGGGCAGTTTTGTCAGCGGTATCTATATGTCCGCCCAAGGGTTCTATCGCTTTGCCGCCGCCGACACGGCCAGCGATGATTTTCGCCCCAAGGCGATTTCCTATGTGATGGCTGGCGGTCTTGCCAGCGCCGTGATCGGCCCGCAACTGGTGAAAGTGACCTCTCAGGCCATGGTGGTGCCGTTTCTGGGCACATATCTGGCGATCATCGCGCTCAACCTCTTTGGCGCCTTGTTGTTTTTGTTTCTCGACATTCCCAAGCCGGAACCTGAAACTGCTGACAGCCCGCGCGGCCGCACCCGCTGGGAGCTGATAACCACACCGCGCATCGCCGTGGCTGTGATCTGCGCAACGGTGTCCTACGCGCTGATGAACCTGGTCATGACATCCACGCCTCTGGCGGTGGTCGGCTGTGGCTTCACCCAAGGCAATGCCGCCGATATCGTCACGGGCCATGTTCTGGCGATGTTTGCGCCGTCGTTTTTCACCGGCCACCTGATTGCCCGCTTCGGAGTTGAACGGATCATGGGCCTTGGCCTGTTGATCCTGGCCAGCGCAGGGCTTGTGGCCATGCAAGGCGTTGAATTGGAAAACTTCTTTATCGCCCTCATCCTGCTGGGCCTTGGCTGGAACTTCGGGTTCATCGGCGCCACGTCAATGCTGGCGGCATCACACGAACCACAGGAACGTGGCCGGATGCAGGGCCTCAATGACCTCATCGTCTTTGGCGGCGTCACAATGGCCTCACTCGCGTCGGGCGGATTGATGAATTGCTCGGGCGGCTCGCCTCAGGCGGGGTGGACCTCCGTGAACCTGGCCATGACACCGTTTCTGGCATTGGCGGGGGGCGCACTCATCTGGCTCTTGCTGCGCCCGAAAGAAACCTGATCTCTCACCCGACCCATCTTCTTGCCCAAAATATCCCCGCCGGAGGCACCCTGCCCTGTGCAATCACGCCCCGGCTGTCCACCCCTTGCACTGTCACCAGACACAGGCGCCCACCGCGTGGCCCTCAGGGCCGCGCAAAACCAGCGAGGCCAAAGGCCTCACATTTTGACAGCGCTCACCAACGGCCCGTGCCCGCGCGCGCCATAAGCATCACACGACTGCGCATCGGCGAGATATCCAAAGCGCCCTGCCCCACCCGCGAGGGCCGGTCCATGGCCCGGTGCAATACAGCGCTGGTTTTCCAAGCGGGCAACAAGGCCACGCGCGCGCCAGCGGGGATCATATCCCGCGCCAAACGTGCCGAAGACAACCGGCGCAACGCCTCTTTTGTCAGGTCTTTCACCGCCTCAGCACGACCGTCCACCAGCGGAATGCGCCCGGCCTGTTCAAGCGCAGGTACAGCGCGCAAGAAGTTGCCCAGGCCATGGGCATATCCGACATCCATCACCGTGGCTTGTGCCGCATTGTCAGCGCCCAGGGCACGCGCACAGGTCCACATTATATGCCCTGAGGTTTTCAGCAGGTAGTCGTCAAACGCCGCCGCATCCTCAAACGGGTCGCGATAGGCATCCCAGCGCCGTGCCAAGATCAGATCGTCCAGCAGGCCAGTGGCCTCGTCGTCCAATACATCCCCCAGCGGTGTCGCCACTTCATGGCGTCGCACCGGCCCGCCTGCACGAATTTCCTCCAGCACATCGCGCCACCATTGCAAACGCATCTCGGCAATCATGCTTTCCTCGGTGACCCAAGGCGCACGCACCACTTCAGCGTTAAACGCATACAGAGGAAACAGCAGCTTTCGCGCAGCAACCGGCGCTGCCATCGTCGCCAGGAACCGCTCAGGATCGGCGCGGCGCAACAGATCGGCACAGGCGTTCAGGTCGTCATTGTTCACGTAAAAGCTTCCAATTGATCGCATCCAGCAGCGCCTCAAACGAGGCATCCACTATGTTTGGGCTGACCCCAACAGTTGACCAACGCCGCCCCTGCCCGTCTTCGCTGTCGATGATGACGCGCGTGACCGCCTCGGTGCCACCTTGGGTGATGCGGACCTTGAAATCGACCAGATGCACATCGGCAATGGCGGCCTGATAGCGGCCCAAATCCTTGGCTAGGGCTTTGCTCAGGGCGTTCACCGGGCCACGATCGCAGCCAATTTCATCCATGGATTCGCTGACGGAGAGCTTCTTTTCGCCGTCCACTTTCACCACCACCACCGCCTCGGAGAGTGATATCATCTGATCATATTTGTTTTTGCGCCGCTCCACCGTGACCTTATAGCGTTTGACCTCAAAAAACTGCGGCATCTGGCCCAGCACCTCGCGGGCCAGCAGTTCAAAACTGGCTTGCGCACTGTCGTAGGTATAGCCGCGATCTTCGCGCAATTTGATCTCTTCCAGGATGCGTGGCAGGGCCGGATCATCGTCCGCCACGTCTATGCCGGCTTCGGCCAGACGGCGGCGCAAGTTGGACTGGCCCGCCTGATTGGACATCGGGATGATGCGCCCGTTGCCAACACTCTGAGGGTCGATATGTTCATAGGTGCTGGGGTCTTTGTTGATGGCACTGGCGTGCAGCCCCGCTTTGTGGGCAAAAGCCGAGGCACCAACATAGGCCGCCTGACGCAAAGGCACGCGGTTCAGGATATCATCCAGCTGCCGGCTGGCTTGCGTCAGCCCTTCAAGAGCCTCGGGCGTGACACCGGTTTCATATTGGCTGGCATAGGGTTCTTTCAACAACAGCGTGGGGATCAGGGACGTCAGGTTGGCATTGCCGCAGCGTTCGCCCAGCCCGTTCAGAGTGCCTTGGATTTGCCGCGCGCCGGCATCAACTGCGGCCAGCGCGCCCGCCACTGCATTTTCTGTGTCGTTATGGGTGTGAATGCCCAGGCGATCACCTTGGATACCTGCGCCGATCACGGCTTTGGTGATGTCGTGGATGTCATGTGGCAGGGTGCCGCCATTGGTGTCACACAGCACGATCCAGCGCGCGCCGACCTCGGCGGCGGCCATCAGACAGCCCAGCGCATAATCGGGGTTGGCTTTGTAACCATCAAAGAAGTGCTCTGCGTCAAACAGCGCCTCGCGCCCCTGCCCCACCAGATGGCTGATGGAGGCGGCGATATTGGCGGTGTTTTCCTCAAGCGTGGTGCCCAGCACCTTAGTGACGTGAAAATCATGCGACTTGCCCACAAGGCAGACCGCAGGCGTGCCAGCATTCAGCACGGCCGCCAACACATCGTCATTTTGCGCCGAGCGCCCAGAGCGTTTGGTCATGCCAAAGGCGGTCATCGTGGCGCGGGTTTTGGGGGCCGCATCAAAAAACGCACTGTCGGTGGGGTTCGCCCCCGGCCAGCCCCCTTCGATGTAATCAAGGCCCAGCGCATCCAGCGTTTCGGCGATCTGTTGCTTTTCCGAAGTGGAAAACTGCACCCCTTGGGTTTGCTGGCCGTCACGCAGAGTGGTGTCATAAAGGAAGAGGCGTTGTTTGGTCATGGGTGCATCCCCTGATTTAGAAGGGCCGCGCCCGATCCTGGGAGGGCATGTGCACCCTTCATATGACGCGAGGCTATGCCCTCCTGCAAAACATGGGTTCGGTGCGTGACATCCACGATGCGCCCTCCCATGGGGAGGATCGGGCGCGGCCCGGGACAAGCCCGGGCAAAACAGAAATTCTGGAGGATCATTTAAGGGCCTCCAGTTTCGTCGGGTCAAAGTCCATCTCAGGGCTAAGCAATGTCTCGTCTTTGGTCATGCGGATAGTGGCGTTCGCCAAATTGAGAACATATTTCATTCGATCAACTTCAGCAAAATCCTTGGACTCCATCGCTTTTACACGCTCGGCCTGCAATTTTTCAGCAATACCACTCAACAATGCCAAAGCATCACGGTATTCCTGTGCGAGTTTTGACAGTTTCTTAGCAGTATAAAACCCGAGAAAAACGAGGTTGCGTGCCAGCTTGTTAGTGTGGCTGGGGTCATTCATTTTAATCAAACATTCAATCGCCGCATGGGTGTTTAAATCATCCGAAAGCGCATCAACAATTGCCTTTTCAGGCTCCAATTTCATCGCTTCCTCGACATCACCGTATCGCGCAACACCTTCAATGAATTGATGTAGACGAGATTGTGCATCAACGGACTTCTCCAACGTCCAATCCATCGGCTTGCGGTAATGTGTGCTGAGAAACACAAACCGGATCACCTCGCCGGGCACGCCTTGGTCCAGCAGATCCCGAACGGTAAAGAAATTGCCCAGGGACTTGGACATCTTCTTGCCCTCGACTTGCAGCATCTCGTTGTGCATCCAGTATTTGGCGAACCCGCCCGAGGGGTTGGCGCAGCAGCTTTGGGCGATTTCGTTTTCGTGGTGCGGAAATGTCAGGTCATACCCGCCGCCATGGATGTCAAAGCTCTCGCCCAGCAGCTCATATGACATGGCCGAGCATTCAATATGCCAGCCCGGACGCCCGACACCCCAAGGCGAAGGCCACCCCGGTTGATCGCCCGAAGAGGGCTTCCACAGGACAAAATCCATTGGGTCTTCTTTGTAAGGCGCCACTTCAACCCGTGCACCGGCGATCATATCATCAACAGAGCGCCCCGACAGGCGGCCATATTCTGCATAAGAGCGCACCCGAAACAGCACATGGCCGTCGCGCTCATAGGCGTGACCATTGGCAATCAGTTTTTCGATCATGGTGATCATTTGCGGGATGTATTGCGTGGCGCGTGGTACCTCATTGGGCTCCAGCGCGCCAAGGGCCGCCATATCATCAAAGAACCACTGAGTGGTCTGGGTGGTGATGTCGCTGATCGTGCGCCCGGTTTCAGCGGCACGCGCGTTGATCTTGTCCTCGACATCGGTGATGTTGCGCACATAGGTGACATGATCCGGCCCATAGACATACCGCAGCAGGCGAAACAGCACATCAAACACAATCACCGGGCGCGCGTTGCCCAGATGTGCGCGGTCATACACAGTGGGGCCGCAGACATACATCTGTACGTTTTTATCGTCATGAGGCTCGAACACTTCTTTGGTCCGGGACATTGTGTTGTGCAGTGTGATCTTGGTCATTGTGGCCCTCGTGCGCGCATGGGTTCGCTCGCGGCGGGCTTAGCAACTATGTGTCTTGGATGGAATAGAAGACCGGCCCGCGCAGCTATGTTAGCGGGTAATGCAGCAAATAATGATTGTTACGGTCGTCATAGGGGCGACCATAGGCGGGCCGCCCCTGTTGGTCAAGCTGCTCAAGTTGGGCTGGGCAACCTTATCAGGCCGGATAATGCACCACCTCAAACTCAATCTGATCTGGGCCATCAAAGTAAAACCGTGTGCCCGGTTCGTAATCTGCGTGGCTGTGTGGTGTGTACCCGGCTGCCTTGATCCGGGCCTCGGTGGCGTTGATGTCATCGACCACAACCCCCACATGGTTCAGCCCCGCAATCATCGCATAGTGATCCCCACGCGGTGTCAGCGGCTTGTCGGGGCGATAGAGCGCCAGATAGCTGTCGTCATCCCCCACATGCACGGTATAGCCGTTGTCCTTGGCCTCTCCTGCCCAGCGCACATGCCAGCCAAACAGCTTGCACAGGATGGCGGCGCTGTCATCCGGATTGGGCACGGTGATGTTCATATGTTCAAGCTTCATCGAGGTCGTCCTTTCATATTGATTCTATTAGGCTTCCAAGGTATTTCTTCAAGTATACTTTAAGACAAGGGTGAATTTTCTTATGCCATCCAGACGCTTAGCAAATCGCGGCCTGTCCATCGGCTATGTGGCACAGCGAACCGGCCTCGCCACGTCGGCCATTCGGTATTACGAGGACGAAGGCCTTGTTTCCCCTGATCGCAATGATGCCGGGCACCGGCGGTATGAACGCGCGGACCTGCGCAGGTTGTCATTTGTGATGATCAGCCAGGAACTGGGCTTTGGCATTGCCGAGATCCGTCAGGCCCTGGCCTCGCTGCCCGATGGGCGCACACCAACCAAGGCAGACTGGGCGCGAATATCTAACCGGTTTGGCCGGGTATTGGATGCGCGGATCACCCAGATGCAGGCGCTACGCAACAGGCTGGACGGCTGTATCGGCTGCGGCTGCCTGTCGCTGAAAACCTGTGCTCTTTATAATCCGCGTGACCGGGCCGCCAAACGCGGCACCGGCCCTCGGTATCTAATGGGCGACAAGGCGGCCGAAGAATAGGCCGCAACCTCGGTGGATCGCTACGGGCTAATGGCGGATGTGCGGGCAAAACCACTGTGTCAGGTTTTACGCGAAGTGCTTTAATGCCCAGCCGGTGAACAGCCGCTTTA
>DFBW01000045.1:19455-19725 GCA_002366775.1 Roseovarius sp. UBA3070
AGCCCCTCCCTTGGGCTGGCGATAGGTCTGAGCTAGGCGCGTCTTTCGGTCTTTTGGATGTGTTTTGCAGGCATAAAGTGCTTCGTGACACCTGTTGGATCGCCACCCCAGAGGCTGACGGTGGCCTCGGGTATAGGGCTAACGAAATTGGCAGTTTGGGCTCAAAGCAGCCCCTCGGCATATATGGAACCTCAGTCGCGCCATGCGGCCCGGATTTCCCGGCTTGACAGTTCTGCATCTCCCTGACCTTCTCGGCCAAACTGACAACGC
>DFBW01000143.1 GCA_002366775.1 Roseovarius sp. UBA3070
GGGGGGGCTTCGGCCATTCTGGTGCAGCCTGCGGGTGACATTACGCTGGCCGAGAAACAGGCGATCAACGCAGCCCTTCTTGCCTCGGGGGCACCGATTGGGCAGATGAATACGGTGCGCAAGCATCTGAGTGCTGTCAAAGGCGGGCAACTGGCGGCGGCGGCATATCCTGCACAGGTTTTGGCGCTGATGATCTCGGATGTGCCGGGGGATGATCCGGCGATGATTGGATCGGGGCCAACGGTGGGGGATGCCAGCACGCCCGGCGATGCACTGGCCATACTTGAGCGGTACTCCATCGACATACCCGACAGCGCCCGCGACGTTTTGAATGACACCCGCCGCGTGCTGACGCCCGACGACCCGCGGCTGCGCAATGTTGAAAACGTAATTTATGCAGCCCCCTCCCAATCCTTGGCTGCCGCCGCCGATTTGGCGTGGGCAGAGGGGGTTGAACCCGATATTCTGGGCGATGCTCTTGAGGGTGAAGCGCGCGGCGTGGCCCGTGCCCAGGCAGCACAGGCCCTGGCCCGCCAAGCCGCCATGCCACCGGGTGCACCACCGATGCTTTTGCTGTCAGGCGGAGAGTTAACAGTTACCCGCAACGGCGATGGGATAGGCGGGCCGAATGCTGAATTTGCCCTGGCGCTGGCATTGGCGCTGAACGGCGCACCGGGCATTCACGCCATTGCCTGTGATACCGACGGCGTGGATGGCGCCGCCGAGGTGGCCGGTGCTATGATCGGCCCCGACACTCTGAACAACGCCAAGGTGCGCGGTGTTGACCCGCAATCCGCCTTGGATCGCAACGATGCACATGGATTTTTTGAAACCTTGGGAGATCAGGTGGTGACCGGCCCGACGCTGACCAATGTAAACGATTTCCGTGCCATCCTGATCTCCGGATCATGACGGGCTATGCGCGCAACGGCTGGCTAATCAGTTGGCAAGCCATCCCCGGCAGGCGGGAATGGTCACGCCCCACCGCGCAAGGATGGCAGGCCGATCCCTGTCGCCTCAAACCCACCGTCCGCCGCAATAATCTGACCGGTCACAAAGCTGGCTTGGGCCGAGCACAGGAAGGTAACGAGTGCTGCGATCTCATCCTCCTGACCATAGCGGTTGAGCGGGATCGCATCATGATAAGCCGCACGGATGTCAGGCGTATGTACCGCCAGCGCCAGCTTGGTATCCACCGGGCCGGGACACACACAATTGGCGCGCACGCCGTATTCGCCCAGCTCTACCGCCTGTTGTTGGGTCAGGTGCATCACCCCCGCTTTGGAAGTGCCGTAGGCCACCCGCAATGTGCTGGCACGAAGGCCCGAAATGGACGCGATATTCACGATCGCCCCCGATGCCGCCCGCAAAGCAGGGGTGCAGGCCTGAGACATCAGAAACACACCGTCCAGATTGGTCTCCATTACCCGGCGCCAACGGGCAAAATCCGTGTCCTCAATCGGCCCGAAATCAGCCACCCCGGCATTGTTGACCAGCGCATCCAGTGTTGCGCCTTCCGGCAATATTGATTGGGCCATTTGCGCCACCTGATCCGGCTGCGAAACATCACACAGGCAGGGTTGGGCATTTTCCAGTCCTGTAACGGCCTCGCTCAGGGCCGGTTCATCCCGGTCCAGCATGATCACGCGCCAGCCTTGATCCAGCAACTGTCGGCTGGTGGCCAGCCCAATTCCACGGGCTGCCCCGGTCACAATTGCGGTTTTCATAATTGGCCCCTCTTTTGACGGTATGGCGCACCTTACGTTTGTCGACGGGCAAATGGCCATATCTCTTGTGCAGTGCCGTGAATTTGGACAGATTGACCAGATGAAAACAGATTACCTTCTGCCCCAGATGAGCGAATGGCGACATGCGCTGCACCAGATGCCCGAGCTGGAACTGGACCTGCCCAAAACCGCTGCCTATGTGGCCAATCTACTGCAAGGCTTTGGCCTTGAGGTCCATACCGGCGTGGGCCAGAGCGGCGTGGTTGGCATCCTGACACGCGGCAACGGGCCCGGCTGTATCGGATTGAGGGCCGAACTGGACGCCCTGCCAATCACCGAAAACACCGGGTTTGAATACGCATCAAACCATCCCGGCAAGATGCACGCCTGTGGCCATGATGGCCATATGACCATGCTGCTGGGGGCGGCCAAACACCTGTCAGAACACGGTGTGTTTAACGGCAAGGTTGCCTTCATCTTTCAACCGGATGAGGAATTTGGCACCGGGGCCGCCACAATGATCCGCGACGGGTTGTTTGACCGGTTTGCGATAGATGAGGTCTATGCCATTCATAACCTGCCGGGCATGGCCTCAGGCACATTTGCAACGCGGGCGGGACCAATCACCGCCTCGGAAAGCCTGTTTGAAATCAACGTCCAAGGCCAGGGAGGCCATGCCGCCCTGCCCCATATGGGGGTGGATGCGATCACTGTCGGTGCGCAGATTGTGAATGCTCTGCAAACCATCGTGTCGCGCAAGCTGGACCCGGCACAAAATGGCGTTGTGTCGGTGACGGAGTTCATCACCGATGGCAAACGCAATGTGTTGCCGGGACATGCCAGGCTGTGTGGCGACGCGCGCGCACTGACACCTGATACCAATGCCGCGATCAAAGCGAAGATGGAACAGATTGCCAGCGGAATAGCCGCCGCCCACGGGGTGACAGCCACCACCAGCTATACCACGATATTTGAGCCGACAATCAACGCCTCTGCCCCGGTGCGCGCCGTAGAGCGGGCCGCGCGCAATATCACTGACCAGGTGGATGCAGATTGCCCGCCCAAACTTTTTTCCGAGGATTTTGCACATATGGCCGCCAAAATACCGGGGGCATTTATCCTGATGGGCAATGGCACGAATGCACATCATGCGCGCCCGCTGCACTCTGCGGATTATGATTTTAACGATGCCGGGTTGGTGCCCGGGTCATCCTTCTGGGTAGAATTGGTGGAACAGCAACTGGCGCCAAGCACGTCAATCTGACGTCCGCGAATGTAGTTTCGGCACAATCATAGAGGGAGTGCGCGCCCGGAGAGCAATTATTGGGTGTTTTGACCCTATCCGTTTGTTCAGGTGACGCATCTGGCAGCTTGTGACATCAATTGGAATGGCTGTGGAACTTGGCCACTCCAATTGATGTGGATCCAAATATGAGTGACTTTCTAATGCGCCCCGCTTTGTTTGTCTGGGCTTGTGTCGGGCTTTTGTCCGCATCCGCAGTCGCCACGGCAGACGAGCATCCGATGCTCAAAATTTGCCGTGATATGGATTACACAACTGCCCACACCCTATACCTGAATGATCTGGAACAGATGGAACAGGCCAGCTTTGCCACGTCCACCATCTGGACCGAAGGTACGATTGAATTTCAGGGGGTTCCGCTTCGTGCATTGCTGGACCATGCCGATTTCACATCAGGCACGCTCGAGCTGACGGCGATCAATGACTATTACGTTGAAATCCCCGTGGATGAGGCGCGCGACAGCCTCGCCTTGATTGCATACCGGATGGACGGAGAACTGATGAGCACGCGCGACAAGGGCCCGCTCTGGCTGGTTTATCCGTTTGATTCTGATGCAAAGTACCAGTCGGAAATCTATTATTCCAAAAGCATCTGGCAGATCGACCACATCAAACTGCTGCCCGAGTAGGCCGTTCAGGTCGGTTGGCTGTTGATCTTAAATGCCGAAATACCAAAGCAAAAATAGGCCTAGGCGGCCGCGCCAAGGAACTTGAATCCTTCCTCCAGCGCCTGCGAGGTACCATAGGGAATGGGCAGAATTTCCTGCACCGCATCCACCACGACAGACAAAAACAGCATGCCACCCGCAGTCAGGAAGGCAATGCCGTCAACCTGCGCAATTCGGCTCCAGTGCCGTTTGATCAGATAGGCCAGAAACAAGGCGTAGGCCGGGATCAAAATGCCCTCGGTGATGTAACGATCATGGATCAGGAAATAATCATCCACCGCCAGAAAGAAGGAAAATCCGCCTGCAAGTTTCAGCAATGTCTTGTGAGCGTCCTCCTTTTTGGTCGCAAAAGTGGCCACCCGGAAAAAGCAGAACACAGCAGCCGCCAGCCACAACCATGTACCGATGGTGGAAACAAAGCCAAGAAAACTGGAGGTTTTGGTTTGTTGGGCGGGATCGCGCAGGATTTCTATCAACGAAAAACCGGCAGCCGACATTATGGCCAGCGACACAAGGTAGAAGACCAAGGCCGGCACCAAACAACGATACAACATACGCACCATGGCATCACGAGTGAGGACATCTTGCATCCAATTGCGTTTGGTCATGGCGGTGGCCCTCATTCAGACTGAAACGCCCGAATGCCGGGATTTCGCTGCCAAATCAAGCTTTGTTCGTCCCAACAACAGGATTTATCGCTGTACCGCCCCGAAGACCGCGATCAAATCAAGACACATGCACCCTACATCCGGAAAAACACGAAAGGCGTGAGGTGGCTTTACTCTTCAGCATCATCCGCTTTGCGCCAAAACGGGGCACGCCCGACGCTTTCGTAGGCTTCAAACCCTGCGCGTTTGGCATCATTGGTGGAGTAAATATTGCGCAGATCCGCCATGCGTGGCGTCGCCATTTTGCGGGCAATACGTTTGAGATCAAGAGCGCGAAACTCGTTCCATTCGGTCAGGATCACCAGCAGATCAGCATTGTTGGCGGCCTTGTAAGCGTCCTCAGTCCATTGCACCCCCGGCAGCAGTGCTTCGCCCTCGTGGCGGCCCTGAGGATCAACGACCCGCACTTTGGCGCCCCCCCCCACCAAAGCCGGAATGATCGTCAAAGCGGGGGCATCACGCATGTCATCGGTGTTGGGTTTGAACGTCACCCCAAGCACGGTAATGATCTTGCCGTTGAAGGATCCGTCGCTCAGATCAAGCAGTTTGTCGATCATGCGACGCTTAATGCCTTCGTTGACGTTAATCACTGTTTCGGTGATCTGCATTGGCAGGCTAACATCCTGCCCGATCCGCGCCAATGCTATGGTATCTTTTGGAAAACAACTTCCGCCATAGCCGGGACCGGCATGCAGGAATTTGTTGCCGATGCGCCCATCCAACCCCATGCCGTGACTGACTAACTTTACGTTCGCACCAGTACGTTCGCACAGCGCCGCTATTTCGTTGATAAAGGTGATCTTGGTCGCCAGAAACGCATTGGCGGCGTATTTGATCATCTCGGCACTTTCCAGATCAGTGCTCAGAATCGGGAAATCGCGCAGATAAAGCGGGCGATAGATATCTTCCATCACCTGCGCCGCCCGGTCGGTCTGCACGCCTACCACCACGCGGTCTGGCTTCATGAAGTCCTCAATCGCGGCCCCTTCTCGCAGAAACTCAGGATTCGAGGCGACATCAAATTCAAGCGTGGGATTGGCCTTGCGCACGGCGTGCTTCACTTGCCGATTGGTGCCCACAGGCACTGTGGATTTGGTGACAATGACGACGTATTCTTTGGCCAATTGGGCAAATTCTTCAGCGGCCGCCATCACATAG
>DFBW01000043.1 GCA_002366775.1 Roseovarius sp. UBA3070
TGGCAGCCCGTAGGGGAATCGAACCCCTCTTTCCAGGTTGAAAACCTGGCGTCCTAACCGATAGACGAACGGGCCATACCGTTGTGTGAGGCGGTTCCTAGGCAAATCCTGCGACTTGCGCAAGGGGGATTCTGCAAAAAAGGCAGATCAATGGGCAGTTATTCGTGGCCATGTGGCTTGGCGGTTCGGATAGGGAAAACCTCAGGCAGGTGCTGCGTCTTCAAGGCGCAGTTGAACCGAGCGACGACCCTGCCAACTGTTGATCTCAATGCGCCCGGCCAGGTGGAAACGTGCACCGCCGTGGGCCTCAAGTGCAGCGCCAAGCCCGGTGTCAAAAGCGCCAAATGATATCGCATCCAATTGCGCCCCGAGCCCATCGCCAAAACGCAGTTTCAGGTGCGACTCCCCAACACGTTTGGCAAAGGATATGGCCATATCGGCAAAGACATACCGCGGCCCGGCAGCACCGGCACCAAAGGGGCCAGCAGCTTCGATTTGCTCAACCAGATCAACGCTGGCCGCACCGGGCATCAGCAGCCCGTCCAGTTTCAGGTCAGCAGGGCCCGCAGCGCCAGCGCCTTGTCGATCCAGCAGGTCGGACAGGCGGGCCATCGCATCCTCAAGCTGATCACGCGCCACAGTTAGCCCCGCGGCCATGCGGTGCCCGCCCCCTTTAATCAGCAAGCCCTCAGCAGTCAGCCTTTGCACGCTGGCGCCTAAGTCCACGCCTGAGATGGACCGCCCCGAGCCTTTGCCTTCATCGCCATCAAGGCCAATCACCACGGCAGGCCGGTTGGTGGCTTCTTTCAAACGGCTGGCCACGATGCCCACGACACCGGGATGCCAGCCTTCGCCAGCGGCCCAGACCAGCGGAGCATCCAGACCCCGTTCCTCGGCTTGGGCCATCGCAGCGGCGCGAACCGAGGCCTCAATATCGCGGCGCTCGGTGTTCAACTCGTCCAGCCGCTCGGCCATGGCCGTGGCCTCGTGCGGGTTATCTGTGGCCAGCAATCGCGCGCCCAGATCCGCCTTGCCAATGCGCCCGCCAGCGTTGACGCGCGGCCCAAAGACAAAGCCCAGGTGATACGATGTCGGCGGCCCATCGAGCCGCCCCACATCTGCCAGCGCCACCAGGCCGGGGCGTTCCCGGCGTGCCATGATACGCAGGCCCTGGCGCACAAACGCCCGGTTGACGCCGCGCAGAGGCGCCACATCAGCCACCGTGGCCAGCGCCACCAGATCAAGCATGCCCATCAGATCAGGCCCTTGCTTGCCTGCCTCGCGCATTTGTCGCCCGGTCTCAACCAGCATTAAAAACACCACGGCTGCGGCACATAGATGTGAGCATTCGCCGCTTTCATCTTGTCGGTTGGGGTTCACCACGGCCAGCGCATCGGGCAGAGTTTCACCGCCCAGATGGTGATCCAGAATAACCACATCAGCGCCTTTGGCGGCCTCGACAGGCCCATGGCTGAGCGTTCCGCAATCCACACAGATGATCAGGTCATGCGCGCGGGCAAGCTGTGCCATGGCCTCGTCATTTGGGCCATAGCCTTCGTCAATCCGGTCGGGCACATAGAGCGTGCCAGAGCGGCCCATCTGACGCAGCCAGTCAATCAGCAACGCAGCAGAGCTGCCGCCGTCCACATCGTAATCTGCAAAAATCGCAATCTTTTCGTTGGCTTGCACGGCCTGCAAGACTCGTTCAGCCGCTTTGCTCATGTCCTTCAATCCGCGCGGATCGGGCAACAGGTCACGCAGCGCAGGGGTCAGATAGGCCTCGGCCTCCTCTACGGCCACACCCAGCCGTGCCAGGGTTTGACACAGAGGGCGGGGGAGGGTGGTCTGCTGGGCCATCGCCTCAGCCAGCCGGTCTTGCTCAGGGGCAGGGCCAATCCAGCGCCGCCCCGTCAGCGAGTTTTCTACACCAAGAAAGGTATGCCCGCTCACCGGTTTGGGTGGCGGCACGATACGCGGCGGCTTTCGCCGGTTTTTGAGCGCAACAGCAAAGTTTCGGTTTCAACCACATCGCCGTCACGGCGCAGGCCGTTCAGGATAGAGCCTTTGGTGACACCAGTGGCCGCAAAGATCACATCATCGCGCACCATATCGTCGCGCGCATAGATCAGGTCCAGATCGGTGATACCGGCCTTGGCAGCGCGGCCACGTTCATCATCGTTGCGAAACAGCAGCCGACCCCAGATTTGCCCACCCATACATTTGAGCGCCCCCGCAGCCAGCACACCTTCGGGTGCGCCACCCGATCCCATGTACATGTCGATGCCCGTCACTTCGGCTTCGGCGCAATGCATCACGCCGGCCACATCACCATCGGTGATCAGATGGATCGACGCCCCCGTGGCGCGGACCTCAGAAATCATATCTTCGTGGCGCGGGCGTTCCAGAATGCACACGGTGATTTGGGCCGGCTTCACGCCTTTGGCCTTGGCCAGGGCCTCAACCCGTTCTTTGGGCGACATATCCAATGACACGACGTCTTTGGCATAGCCCGGCCCCACGGCCAGCTTGTCCATATAGACATCGGGTGCGTGCAGCATTGTGCCACGCGGGGCCATGGAAATGACGGTCAGCGCATTGGGCATCGCCTTGGCGGTCAGGGTCGTGCCTTCCAGCGGATCAAGTGCAATATCTACGCCCGGACCATTGCCCGAGCCAACCTCTTCCCCAATGAACAACATCGGCGCTTCGTCACGTTCACCTTCGCCGATCACCACGACGCCTTTGATATCCAGCATGTTCAACTGCTCGCGCATGGCGTTTACAGCGGCCTGATCCGCGGCTTTTTCATCGCCGCGCCCGATCATGTCAAAACAGGCAATGGCAGCTTCTTCGGCGACGCGGGCCAGGGCGAGAGAGAGCATGTGATCATCAAACGAAGTTTGCGCGGACATTTGTTTATCCTTCAGGAAATAGGGGTCTGATCAGCATTAGCGTCAGACAGACAAGGGGGCAAGTGCGTGCGCTCAGACGGTTTCAATTCTCAGCGCGACAGGTGTTTCTTTCATCACGTCGAGTTCGTCCATCGCAGCCAATGCGTGGTCCAGATCATTGCGGGTCACCTTGTGAGTGACAATTAAAACCGGCGCTGTACTGCCGTCGTGCTGATATTGCCGCATCCGGTCGATTGAGACACCGTTTTCACCCAGCACAGTGGCGATCTTGGCCATGGCACCGGGCTTATCTTCAAGCGCCATGCGCAGGTAATAGGGGGCAGGGGTGACGGCCTGTGCAGGCTTGGCCTTGGTCAGGCCAGCGGCCGGGCGGCCAAAGACAGACATCCGAAAGCCACGCGCGATATCCATCACATCGCCCATCACCGCGCTGGCGGTGGGGCCCTCACCGGCGCCGGGGCCGCGCAGAACGATCTGTTCCACAGCGTCCCCCTCAAGCACGCACATGTTGGTGCCGCCTTCCAGCTGGCCCAGCGGCGAGGTGTCAGGCACCAGGCAGGGCGACATGCGTTGTTCCAACCCACGCCCGGTCAACTGTGCAACACCCAGCAGTTTGATACGGTATCCCATATCAGCGGCCTGGTGGATGTCGTCGATGGTGATGCGCTCAATGCCGTCCAGCTCAACCGCATCAAAATCAACCTGGGTGCCAAAGGCGATAGCCGCCAGCAAAGACAGTTTATGCCCGGCATCAATGCCCCCGACGTCCAGCGTTGGGTCAGCTTCGAGGTAACCCAGTTGGTTGGCCTCCTCAAAAACGTCGTCATAGGGCAGGCCTGCCGATTGCATCCGCGTCAGGATATAGTTGCAGGTGCCGTTCATCACCCCCATCACGCGGGTGACTTCATTGCCCGCCAACCCTTCAGCCAAGGTTTTGATCACAGGAATGCCGCCCGCAACGGCGGCCTCAAAGCGGATCACGCGGCCTGCGGCCTCGGCGGCCATCGCCAAAGCGTGTCCGTGGTGGGCCAGCATCGCCTTATTGGCCGTGACCACATCCTTGCCCGCCGCAATCGCCGCTTCGGTGGCGGCTTTGGCGGGGCCGTCGCTGCCGCCCATCAGTTCAACAAAAACGTCTACATCGTCGCGGGTGGCCAGTGCCACAGGATCATCTTCCCAGGCGTAATCCTTGAGGTTGACGCCACGGTCCTTATCCCGGCTACGCGCACTGACAGCAGTGATCACGACAGGGCGGTCGGCACGTTCCGCCAGCAGATTGGCCTTTTGGCGGATGATTTTGACAACACCCGTGCCCACAGTTCCCAATCCGGCAATACCAAGGCGTAAGGGGTGGGTCATCTGCGTCTCCGATAGGATTGTTGCATCGTTCTGGGGCGATGTAGCCGACCATGCGCGCCCTTGCAACGCAGGTTTTGTGGCTGGCGCTCTGATGCTGTTAGGATTCTGTGACACCCTTAGACATGCGCGCGCGTGTCGGGCTGTCAATCACTGTGCCACGCAAGCGCGCTGCTCGTGCGCGCAGGCTGGCCACACGCGCCTCAATGCCAGTGGCAGTCTCGGGGGCAATGCGTGGCTCGTCGACGCGCGCGTTCAGGTCTTCCACGGGCAGAAGATCAGGATAAGCGGCATTGGCAGCACTGTCAGACAGGGCGCTGTCGAGATCGGGAAATTGCGCACATGCGCCAATAGCGGTCACAAGGCAGATGGTGAAGGCAGGGCGCAGAGGCATCACGCAGGCAGGTCCTTTGGCAGGTCGGTGCCCTCTCTTGCCATTCTTTTGCGCGATTGCGCAAGCAGGGCTTTGATTTGAACGCATGTTCAGTTAAATCTTGCTCATGGCACGCACCCAAGGTTCACACTCTGACATTACTGGCCCGCGCGTTCGGGATGCGGCCCAGAGGCTGTTTGCGCGCCATGGTTTTGCGGCGGTGTCGATGCGTCAGATCGCGAGCGAAGTGGGGGTGCAGGCAGGGGCCTTGTACAATTACACGCCCGACAAGCAGACTTTGCTGTTTGATCTTATGAAAGAACATTTGGATCAATTGCTTGACGCGCGAAAAGATCAACCCATTCCCGATGATGCGATGCAAGCACTTGAGCAGTTCACCCGGTTTCACATCAGGTTTCACGCCGCCCGGCCTGAGGCCGTGTTCATTGCCTATATGGAGCTGCGCAACCTTTCGCCCGAGAACTTTGCCGTGATCGAAGGCCTGCGCCACACCTATGAAACCCAACTGGAAGATATCCTGCGCCAGGGTATTGCCGACGGTGCATTTGCCATGCCTGACCCTAAAATCACGTCGTTGGCAATGATCGCCATGCTGACCGGAGTTAACACCTGGTTCAGCGACGCGGGCCGACTGAGCCTGCCTGAGGTTGAGACAATGTACTGGACGATGGTGCGCAAATCCGTCGCAGTGTGATCTGACAGCCGTGATCTGGCAGCCGTGACCTAAAGGAGCACGCTTGGCGCGTGCGCTGGGTGTCTCATCGTCTGCCTGCGGCCTCCTCTTCGGGCTGGTTGAGAGGCGACGCATTATTCTGGACAGACGTGCATTTGGATGATGGTGGAGGCCGAAGGTAATGCTGATCAGTTTGGTCGGATGTCCGCTGTGAGCCCTAATCGACCGTCAAATGAGACAATTTTGTTCCCGGATCGTTTACACTTCAGCGTTCTAGACGTCAGAATTGCTCCGCTCTTTTGATAGATACTTCGAGAGTTTCATGGCCAACAGAATTGGCGAAAAAATGACTCTGCCGACTGTGACTAAGATGGGATGGGCGTTGCGGAACATGAGCCGCTGATAATTATCAGCCTCGCGCTCTTGTTCTTTTACCTGCCCGCCTTCGCTATGTTGAAAATAATGATGCCCAACTTCATGGTAGAACGTCAACTCAGCCCTCGTTTTTCGCCACCAACTCGCAAAACCAGATGATACTTCGTTCTGCCAAGTCAGGACAATTCCATCATAGAAAAAGTTATACCTCCCAAGGTAATCCATTTCTGGATGAAACGCTATTATGTCCAAACGCGTGACTTTTGAAAAGGCTAGATCGCGGGTTTGACTCCAACGCTGTAGGTAGCTGAAAACCAAGTCAGGCTGATCAATTTCGCGTGAGATATAGACGGGAACTTGACCATTGATTTTACCAAAAATCTGGTCGCCACGACGCTTGGCCATCATTTCAATAGTATGTTTGTGCAGCGGGTGGAGTGGCTCAGCGCGCAGCCTTTGAATCTCTTTTTTGAACTCTTCCGAGTCTAACTCATGTAAAAGGGCAAGAAGTACGCCGAGATAACTAGCACTTGGTCCATGAGGTTTGTTGCGCCACACATCAGAGCAAAGTTTTTCGCGAACGAGTGGGGTCGCTATATGTCGCTCATCTAGTAATTCGCGCCATGCCTGTCGCACGGTTTGAACATGGGCGGTAGAAATACCTCGCAGCAGTCGATTGAGCATTGCGTTTGATGGGTCTGACATGACGTAAAGACTACAAGTTGGGAATTCTGCCCACAAGCATTCAAGCGTCTTTCCAAGGTCGGTTTTGTCCGCATAGCAGACATCATCGGTAGGGAGCCTCCTCCGGGGATATTTTGAGCAAGAAGATGGGAAGGGTAGGTCTGCCTTTTTCCGTTTGTTCTTCACGCTCTCAGCGCGCGCGACACTGTTGTCTGAATACTTCACCGTTTTTTTCATACTTGGTCGCTAAAGCGGTAGATATGTCGTGAAATTGCCCGGACGATGCCCTCAAACAGGGAGATGGGTCATGAAGATTGGGTTTATTGGGCTTGGCAATGTTGGCGGCAAATTGTCGGGCAGTCTTTTGCGTAATGGTGTGGATCTGATGGTCCATGATTTGAGCGAAGATCTGGTGGCAAAGGCCGTTGGCAACGGTGCCATGGCAGGTGGCAGTCCAGCGGCAATGATGCGTGATTGTGATGCGGTGATCACTTGTCTGCCCAGCCCCGCAGCCAGTGAGGCTGTGTTGCAAGAGATGTTGCCTGAGGTTGGCCCGGGCAAAATCTGGATGGAGATGTCCACCACGGATGAGGCCGAGGTCAAGCGCTTGGGCGGCGCTGTTATTGCCAAGGGTGGCGCAGCGGTAGATTGCCCTGTGTCTGGCGGGTGCCACCGGGCGGATACCGGGAACATATCTATTTATGCCGGCTGTGAGCGGCCCACGTTTGAGCGCATCCTGCCCCTGTTGACCATCATGGGGCGCCGCGTTTTGCACACGGGCGAGATCGGCAGCGCGTCGGTGTTGAAGGTGATGACCAATTACCTGGCCACCGGGCATTTGCTGATGTTGTGTGAGGCGTTGAGCACGATGAAAGCGGCGGGCATGGATATGGCCACAACCTATGAGGCGATCAAGATCAGCTCGGGGACGTCGTTTGTGCATGAAACCGAAAGTCAGCTGATCTTGTCGGGCTCTCGCTGTGTGGATTTCACCATGGATCTGGTGCTCAAGGATATTGGCCTGTTCCAGGAGATTGCCGAGCGCAATGATGTCCCATTGGAGATCTCGCCGATGTTGATTGACCTGATGCGCGATGGTCAGGCGCGTTATGGCGAGCGGGCGCAGTCAGATCGTATGATCGAGCGGCTGGAAGAGGCAACCGGGCTTGATATCACAGCGCCGGGGTTTCCCAGTGAGCTGGTTGATGACGAAGCAGAGGAGCGCGGCGCCGAGGTGGTCCCGAAGATCTGAAGTTGCCCCCTGTACTTGCACCTCTGAAGTTGCGCCCCCTGAAGGTGCATTGTCGCAAACGTAATTGGCCCTCGTCCCCGGCGTGAATTCACGATAAGGCGCAAAAGCGAAGGAGAGCATACACATGTCTGATGAAGTTCTGGCGGAAATTCGTGCGTCTGCGCCACGTCGCGGTTTGGGCATCACGGTGCTTGGCGTGCTTGGTGTGATGCTGATCTATATTGCGTTTGTGGCCCCACCTGCTGGCTTTGGGGCGCAGCTGATGTTGATCGCATTAGGGCTGGGGTCTTTGTGGATGGCCTAGAAGATGCGCCGCACCACGTTGGTGAGCCTTGAGTTGACCATGCAAGAACTGCGCACCAGCGATGGTAGGGTTCTGGCGCAGGCTGAT
>DFBW01000163.1:0-2895 GCA_002366775.1 Roseovarius sp. UBA3070
TCGGCAATGAAAAACGGGGTCGCGCCTTTGAACACATCCTGTACGGTCAGGTCATCCCGCACCCCGGTCACAACAAAACAATTGAGGCCAATGGGCGGCGTGATCAAACAGAACTCGGCCATTTTCACCACCAATATCCCAAACCAGATGGCACACATTTCGCCCGACATACCAAAGGAGCTGTCAGCGGCCGCAACACCTTCGCCACCGTTCAGCGCCATGACCGCCGGATAGACAACCGGCAGGGTGAGCAACAACATTCCGATAGCATCCATGAACATGCCCAGCACCGCATAGGCCAGCAGAATGCACACAAGGATCAGCATCGGCGATACCGTCAGCGCTGTGATCCAGTCGGAAAACGCTTGTGGCAGTTCAGCAAAGCCCAAAAAGCGCACATAGATCAGCACGCCCCAAATGATGGTGAAGATCATCACCGTGAGTTTGGCGGTTTCCAACAGGGCTGATTTCAGCTCACCCCAGCGCATACCGCGCCACAGCGCCATCAGAAACACGATAAACGCGCCCACAGCGCCGCCCTCAGTAGGGGTGCCCCAGGCATCCCCAAAGGGGTTGTAGACAAAGAAGATGATGATCACGACCACCGCCACAATAGGCAGGGCTGGCGGCAAAGATTCAAACCTCTCACGCCAGGTGAATCCGGTGACGGGCGGGCCGACAGATTTGAACACCACGGCGATGCCAACAATCAGCAGGGCATAGATCACTGCTGAAAACGCACCGGGGATGAACCCGGCCAGCAACAATTTACCCACATCTTGCTCTACGATGATGGCATAAATCACCAGAATGGCCGAGGGCGGAATAAGCGATGCAAGCGTGCCGCCGGCAGCCACAACCCCTGCGGCGAATTGTTTGTTATAGCCCACTTTCAACATCTCAGGGATGGCGATACGCGCAAACACTGCCGCCGTGGCCACGGAGGCGCCGGATACGGCGGCAAAGCCCGCAGTGGCAAACACGGTTGAGACAGCGAGACCGCCAGGCAGCCAGGCGATCCAGCGTTTGGCCGCCTCAAATAGAGCTCGGGTCAGGCCGGCGTAATAGGCCAGATACCCAATAAGGATGAAGGTGGGGATCAGGCTGAGCGCATGGGACGACACTTTGGAATGCGGCACCGAACCTGCCAGTTTGACGCTGATTTCCAGCGCCTTGCCAAATCGTTCGGGATCATAGTCAAACCCGTTCCAGCGCAGCCAGACGAGGCCAACAAAGCCCGCCAGCCCGGCGGCAAAGGCCACGCGCATACCCAGCACGACCATAACCAGCATTCCGGCTGAAACCCAAAGGCCAATGGTGATTGGTTCCATTAGTCGTGACCTTCCAGCTGTGCCGCTTCAGCGCGGGCTTGTTCTTCTACTGTCATAGACAGTGGCACGGCGACGGGCGCGTCCAACCCCAGAACCAAGGCCCGGCCATACCCCCAGATTTGCAAAAGCAGGCGAAGGCAAAGCACAAAGAACGCGACCGGCACAACCAGTTTGGACGGCCAGATGGGCAGGCCGATGTCGATGGTGCTGTCGCGGCTCCACATTGGGCGCGACATATCAAAGCTGCGATCAAAATGCGCCCAGCTCCCCCAGAGCAACATCAGGATCAGGCCAAAGATCAGCAAGACAGACAGAAGTTCAGCCGCCCATAATGCGCGGCCCTTCAACTGACCGATCAGAATGTCCATGCGGATATGTCCGCCGTCACGCTGTACATAAGAGATGCCCATAATGGCCATCAGCGGCATCAGGATTTCGATCCAGTCCACATAGCCCGGCAGAGGCGAGGCAAAGAACTTTCGCCCCGCCACAGAGTAAGCGGCCAGAAACATCAGAGAAAACACAGCCAACCCCGAAAGGAGCGCCATGAAGCGCTCCAGGTTGTGCAGGTAACGATCAAGGGTGCTAAGCAGCCCTTGATCTTCCAGGACTGTCGATGATCCAGCCATGTTTATAGCCCTCCAAATTCACACCAAAGGGCGTTCGGAACGTCCGCTTAGTTGGACATCGCCTTTTTGTCTGCAAGGGTCTTGACCACAAGGTCATACAACTCCTGACCGGGCAGGCCCTGGCTTTCCATATCAGCAATCCAGGCTTCGCGGATTGGATCGGCAGCTTTGGCGCGGAAGGCATCCAACTGGGCCTCGGAAAGCTCAACTCTGGTCACGCCTTTTTCATCCAGAATGCTATCCCATTTGGCCAGCAACTCACCGTAGTTGGCCAGATAATGCGCAATGGCCTCATCAACAGAACTGTCGAGGGCGTCGCGCTCGGAATCAGACAGGGATTCATAGGCGTCGATGTTCACCACGATAGGGCAGTTTACCGTTCCGGGGTTCAGGTTTGCTGTCCACCATGCGGCCTGATTGATCGTGCCAAAGCTGAGGTGGGCATGTTGGGCGAAGGCGACGGTATCAACGACGCCGGATTCCATGGCCTGGTATGCTTCGGTTGCGGTCACAGATGTGGGCACCGCGCCGACAGCTTCAAACGCTTTGCCAAGACCACCTGTCGCACGAACACGCATGCCTTCAAAATCGGCCAGCTCATCGCGCACTTCACCAGTGCCCACGATGTTGTATTGCGGCATAGGCGAGGTCATCAGCAGCTTGGCGTTCCACTGGGCCATTTCCTCAACCACGGCGGGGTGACCATAAACGGCGTGGCTGACGGCCACCTCCTGATCAAGGTTTTCGACACCCAGGAACGGCAGTTCCAGCACAGTGATGGTGCGGTTTTTGTCGCGGTGATACCCGGCACAGAACTGCGCCATTTCAAACGCGCCGATAGAGATACCATCAAGGTTTTCTTTGTTCTTGGACAGACCACCATAAGAGATGTTCATAGTGAACTCTCCGTTGGTTTTGGCTGACACCAGTTCAGC
>DFBW01000163.1:3064-6862 GCA_002366775.1 Roseovarius sp. UBA3070
CGCCCAATCCATAAGCACCGCTTCGCTAAGTGCCTAATTTTTATGCAGGGCTATTTTAGCCGGGGGTGCAGGTGAACACGAGCCCGTCCTTTTCGTTGGATTTGAATTTGAAATCACCCGTGACGGTTTTCTGACCGCTTGAGTTCTCGCCCATCACCACATTCGATATTGTTGCCATGGGGCTGGCTTGAATGCGGATAGTGTTGCCCTGCATTTTGGCCGCTCGTTTGGAGTTGGTGTGCCATTTGTAAGTTGCGGGGGTATCCCCCTTTAACCACAGGCGCGCTCTTTTCCCAAACAGCTTGGCTTCGCACACATAATCCCCCTGAGCCACAAGGTGGATGTCAGAGCCATGGAGCGTTTTTGGGGACAGTGTCAGGACAGGGGCGGCCATCAACGAAGGCGCGGCAATGAACACGGATACGAAGGCAGCGATCAGAGTGGCAAATCGTGGCACAGGAGTTTCCTTTTTTCGACGAGCGAACAATCTAAGGCCTGAAAGGGACCATGGATTGCAGGTTGTGGCAACTGTTTTTGAAATCCGGTACCGTCGTGAAAGAGGTATTGCAGATGCAAGTGCAGGTGCTAAATTAGAACCATTCTAAACTGGAGTATGACATGATCCCCGGAGTTTCTTCGCGCCGCCGATTTTCTGATCTGAATGAACAGGAGGTTCTGGCGCTGGCCATTTCATCCGAGGAAGATGACGCGCGGATTTATCGCAGCTACGCAGAAATGCTGCGCGCGGACTTCCCGGATACGGCAAAGGTGTTTGATGGCATGGCCGCCGAAGAAGATACGCATCGTGCGGCCCTGATCGAATTGCATCAAAAGCGGTTTGGTGAGGTGATCCCGCTGATCCGGCGCGAGCATGTCGCCGGGTTTTATGCCCGCCGCCCCGTGTGGTTGGTTGAAAACCTTGGGCTGGAGCGCATCCGGGCTGAAGCCGAAGCCATGGAGCATGATGCAGAGAGCTTTTATCTGAAGGCCGCGGCAACGACGCAGGATGCAGACACACGCAAGTTACTGGGTGATCTGGCGGTGGCCGAGGCCGGGCATCAGCACCGTGCCACAGAACTGGAAGACGAGCATCTGGACGATGATGCGCTGGCGGCTGAGGAGCGCACAGCCAAACGGCAGTTCCTGTTGACCTGGGTGCAGCCGGGGCTGGCGGGGTTGATGGATGGATCGGTCAGCACATTGGCGCCGATCTTTGCGGTGGCCTTCGCCACGCAAGACACCTGGACCACGTTTTTGGTGGGGCTGGCGGCCTCGGTGGGGGCCGGCATTTCCATGGGCTTTACCGAAGCGGCCAGTGATGACGGGCAGCTATCGGGCCGGGGCAGCCCGATGAAACGTGGGTTTGCGTCTGGCATAATGACGACGGTCGGGGGGCTGGGCCACGCCCTGCCTTACCTGATCACTGATTTCTGGACCGCAACGATTATCGCCATCACTGTGGTCTTCGTCGAGCTGTGGGCGATCGCCTGGATTCAGAACAGATATATGGAAACACCGTTCTTTCGGGCTGCCTTGCAGGTGGTGCTGGGCGGCGCATTGGTCCTGGCGGCGGGTGTACTGATCGGATCAGGTTAGCACCGGATCACGCAGGAATAGAAACCTCCTTGTGCGATCTGCGGCCCGATAGGGATATCTACCCATCTCAAACTCAGCAACGACTACGCGCGTTGGGTTGGTCGCCAGAACCCTAAACAAGGTGGTGATCTGGCGCGCCTGGTCGGCATCTTGCTTTTCGCGTGCCATACTTTTGCATATGGTTCGTGCAAGCATTGCCGATTGACCCGGCGGCTGAGGGTGATACCAAACCCCTATGTTGGCCATTTTCTTGCAAACTTTACCGTTCTTCCTGATTATCGGCCTGGGCTATGGGGCCGCGCGCACGGGGTTTTTCGGCCCCGAGGCGACGGCCTATCTGACCAAATTCGTGTTCTACTTTGCGCTGTCGGCGATGCTGTTCCGGTTTTCGGCCAATCTGAGCCTGGCTGATGTGATCGACTGGCGGTTTATCACCGCCTACTTGTGGGGCACCGGGGTTGTTTATCTGCTGGCCACGATGGTGTCGCTGGCGCGGCGTGTGTCCATCGCAGAAGCCGCGATTGAGGCGCAATGTGCTGTCATTGGAAATGTCGGATTTTTGGGTATCCCGATGCTGGTGATGTTGATGGGGGACGCCGCGATTGTACCTGTCATGCTGGTGCTGGTGGTGGATCTGATTGTCTTTGGCTCACTTGTTGTGATCCTTGTGACCGGATCACGCGATGGCCGGATGAGCCTTGGCATATTGCGCACTGTTGGGGTGGGCCTGCTGAAAAACCCGATGATCGTGTCCATCGTTTTGGGGCTGACCTGGTCGGCGTTGACGATTCCTATACCTAAGCCGATGAATGATTTTCTGTCGATCCTAGGTGGCGCGGCCACGCCGGGCGCGTTGTTTGCCATTGGTGCCTCATTGGCGGGAAAATCAGCCGAGCGGCCTTTCGTGGCGGGCTGGCTGAGCTTTTGCAAACTGGTGTTGCATCCGTTGTTTGTGGCGTTGTCGGCGTTGTGGTTCTTCCCGGTGGAGCCCTACGCGGCCTCGGTTATGATTGCGGCGGCGGCATTGCCGGTGGCGGGAAACGTCTACATTCTTGCACAGCATTATGGGGTTGCCCCGCATCGGGTGTCGGCGTCGATCCTGATTTCAACACTCGTGGCAGTGTTTAGCGTATCACTGGTCATCGGCTGGGTTGGTCCCTTAGGAGGGTTATAACATGGCTGAGTATCACCCGCTTCCTTTGCCCCACCGCCGCGATTTGAGCGACGAAGAGGCGCTATTTCAATCCGAAGCGTTTCTGAACGAGATGCGCCAACGCCATAGCGTGCGCGATTATAGTGAGCGGGCCATTTCCGAACAGGTGATTGCCAATTGTATTGCCGCTGCCGGCACCGCCCCCAGTGGGGCCAATCAGCAGCCATGGCATTTTGTCGCCATCAGTGATCCGGCCATGAAGGCGAGCGTGCGCAAGGCGGCAGAGCAGGAAGAAGAGAAGTTTTATGACGGTGGCGCCGGCGAGGAATGGCTGACCGCGTTAGAACCCATCGGCACCGGCGCCCATAAGCCGCACCTGAGCGATGCCCCATGGTTGATCGTTGTATTTGCCCAACGCTGGGGCGTGGCCCCGGATGGCACAAAGCGCAAGCATTATTATGTGCCCGAAAGCGTCGGCCTGGCCACGGGTATGCTGATCACTGCGCTGCACAAAGCGGGGTTGGTATGCCTGACCCATACGCCCAACCCGATGAAGTTTCTGACCGGGATGTGCGACCGGCCTGACAATGAAAAACCGGTGATGATCCTGGCCGCAGGCCACGCGGCGGATGATGCGATGGTGCCCGCCGCGGCGAAGGTGAAAAAGCCACTGGACGAGATCGCGAGCTTCTTTCGGGACGAGAGTTGATCGTCCTTTTCGCCAAAATTGAGCGGCATATGTGAAACCAGGCCCAAAATCCGGGCGTGTTTGAGACGCCATGCGCCGCGAATTGACGTTTTGTTCAGGGGCAAGCGCTGATACATCGTTTTGGAAGCGTAGCAATACTCGCAAGGGAGAGACCCATGGAAACCGTATCAGAGAACGCTTGTTTCGGCGGTGTGCAGGGGGTTTACACCCATGCCTCCAAGGCCTGCGCATGTGACATGACCTTTGGCCTGTTCCTGCCCGATGAGGCCCGCGATGGCCCGGTGCCTGTATTGTGGTATTTGTCGGGGCTGACCTGCACCCACGAAAACGCCATGTCCAA
>DFBW01000163.1:7023-12102 GCA_002366775.1 Roseovarius sp. UBA3070
TGACCTTGGCAATGAACCTCTCCGGCCGTTACCGGTCCGTCTCGGCCTTTGCGCCGATATCGAACCCATCGGCCAGTGACTGGGGGCGCAAGCAACTGGGCGCTTATCTGGGGGCGGACGAAAGCACATGGGCCCCGCATGATGCCACCCTGATGATGCGCGAGGCCGGATTTGACGGCCCCGTGCTGACCGACACCGGCACTCATGATCAGTTCGTGGATCTGCTCAGACCCGAAGCCCTGGCCGAGGCTTGTGCTGCACGTCGCCAGGAGGCCACGCTCAGGATGCAGCCGGGCTATGACCACAGCTATTTCTTTGTTTCAACCTTTATGGAAGACCATGTCGCCTTCCACGCTGAGGCGCTTTATGCGAGGTAAATCATGAGCCACTACGATCTTATTGTCATCGGCTCGGGCCCTTCGGGGCGATCTGCGGCCATTCAGGCGGGCAAGCTGAAACGCCGTGTTCTGGTGATTGATCGCAAGGACCGTCTGGGCGGTGTTTCGGTGCATACCGGAACGATCCCGTCAAAAACCCTGCGCGAAACGGTTCTGAACCTGTCGGGTTGGCGCGAGCGCAGTTTTTATGGACGGTCGTACCGGGTGAAAGAGGACATCCAAGCAGATGACCTGAAGGGGCGGCTTCACAAGACACTGGATCATGAGGTGGATGTGCTGGAACACCAGTTCAACCGCAATCATGTGGATACGTTGCACGGGCTGGCCAGCTTTAAGGACGCCAACACGGTTGAGGTGGAGACCGAGGCAGGTGATGTGACCACGCTGAGCGCCGACAACTTTTTGATCTCAACCGGGACAGAGACCTATCGCCCGGACTATGTGCCGTTCAATGGCACGACAATTGTGGACAGTGACGAATTTCTGGAACTGGCCAAAATCCCGCGCAGCCTGGTGGTTGTGGGCGCTGGTGTGATCGGGGTGGAATATGCCACGATGTTTTCGGCGCTGGATGTGCGGGTCACTTTGATCGAACCGCGCGAAAGTTTCCTCGATTTTGTCGATCAAATGACGATCCGCGAATTCACATATCAAATTCGTGAAAATGGTGTTGATCTGCGCCTTGGCTCGGCGATTGAAAAGATTGAGGATGCGGGTGAACATGTTGAAGTGACCATGGCCAACGGGCGGCATGTGCGCAGTGAAATGCTGTTGTTTGCTGCCGGGCGCATGGGGGCCACCACCAGGCTGAACCTTGAGGCGATCGGGGTTGAGACAGATCACCGCGGGCGCATTGATGTGGATCGCAAGACCTATCAGACCTCTGTGCCACATATCTATGCTGCGGGTGATGTGATCGGGCATCCCAGCCTGGCTTCAACTTCAATCCAGCAGGGGCGGGTCGCGGCCTGTCATGCCTTGGAGGTCCCGACACTGGAGGAAAGCCCCTGGTATCCTTACGGCATCTATTCGGTGCCTGAGATTTCCACCTGCGGCATGTCCGAGGAGGAAATGCAGGAACGCGGTATTCCTTATGAAGTGGGCATCGCCCGGTTCCGAGAGACCAGCCGTGGGCATATCATGGGGCTGGAACATGGCATGTTGAAAATGCTGTTTAGCCTGAAAACCCGGCGTGTGTTGGGCGTGCAAATTGTTGGGGAAGGCGCAACAGAGTTGATCCACATTGCCCAAGCCGTGCTGAACCTGAAAGGCACAGTGGATTATTTTGTGCAGAACACGTTCAACTATCCCACTCTGGCAGAGGCCTATAAAATTGCGGGCCTCGATGCGTTTAACCGGATGCCGATCCCTGAAGAATTCAAGGTGAAGCCCAAGGGTAAGAAAACGTCAACCTGACGTTGCGGCCATTTTCTGATATCCTGAAAGGACCGCTGAAGATGTCGATCTATGTTGATGCCGATGCCTGCCCGGTGAAACCCGAGGTCGAAAAAGTTGGCACGCGCCACCGCGTAAAGATGTTTGTTGTCTCAAACGGGGGCCTGCGTCCCTCGCAAAACCCGTTGGTTGAAACGGTGATCGTGCCCGATGGTCCGGATGTGGCCGATATGTGGATTGCCGAGCGTGCAGGCCCGGGCGATGTGGTGATCACCGGTGACATCCCGCTGGCCGCCAAATGTGTTGAGGCCGGTGCGCAGGTTCTGAAACACAATGGCGAGCCGTTAACGGCAGCCAATATCGGCAATGTTCTGGCCACGCGCGATCTGATGAGCGATTTGCGGGCGGCTGATCCGTTCCGCCAAGGCGGCGGCAAGGGGTTTACCAAAGCGGATCGCTCGCGCTTCCTGGATGCATTGGAGAGGGCTTTGCGCAAGGCAAAGGCGGGTTAGCCCCGGCTTTACAGTGCACCGGCTCGCACGTCTTGGTATTGGGTAGTTTCACCGCCCCCCTTTTGCCTCCTGCCACGCCATCACAGGCCAACTTGCAGGGTGCGCTTTGCGCAATGGCAGCGTTTTTTATCTCAATGATTTAGGTATCAAACTGCGTTCCAACAGCTATGTGGTGTATCAGGTTATGCTCATCATGCCCTTGAATGGCATCGCGTTGATCTTTGGGGCCGGTTTGTATCTGTTGTGGTGAGAGACAACCAAATCGCAACAGGCACTGGAGAAAACATGACGATTGAGGCCGTGGTCCTGGACATTGGCAATGTGCTGATCCATTGGAACCCCGAACGCATTTATGATGCCCGATTGGGTGTTGCGCAGCGGCGGCGTTTCTTTGACGAGACAGACATACATGCGATGAACCTTGAGGTGGATCGTGGTGCTGATTTCCTTGGTTCTGTGCAGGCGCTGGCGCGCGCGCATCCTGATTGGCATGATGAGGTCATGGTGTGGCACGATCAATGGATCCAGCTGGCCAGCCCCGCCATTGATCATTCGGTGCGTTTGATGCAGGCGTTGCAGCGGCGCGGCGTGCCGGTGTTTGCTCTCAGCAACTTTGGCATTGGCACATTTGATGTGGCCTGCGCAACCTATCCGTTTCTGAGCAAATTTGACCGCAGCTATATTTCCGGGCACATGGGGGTGATTAAACCTGAACCAGAGATTTATGCCAGGCTGGAGGCCGATTGTGGTGTGGCGCCACAGAATTTGTTGTTTACCGACGATCGCCCAGAAAACATAAACGCAGCGCAGGCGAGGGGCTGGCAGACACATTTGTTTGACGCACCGGGCGATTGGGCACAGACTCTGATCAAATCCGGGCTATTAAGCGAGGAAGACGCGCGATGAGCATGACCATGATCCCCTTTACTGAGGGCGAGGCCAATCTGGATTGGCTGGGCCTGTGCAAGGCGTTTGAAGCGGGCCATCAACTGCCCAAGGCCGAGATTGCCGACAGCTTCCTCTATCGCGGCAAGGATACCCTGCTAAGTCGCGCGGCCTGGATTGACGGGATGGGGTTGGCGGTGAAATCTGCGACGATATTTCCGGGTAATCCGGGCCGGGGTGATCCGATGATTGGGGGGGCTGTCAGCCTGTTTTCTGACCAAAACGGCGCGCTTGAGGCGATTGTGGATTTCCATCTGGTCACCAAATGGAAAACCGCCGGTGACAGCTTGCTTGCCGCCACCCGGTTGGCCCGCCCCGATAGCCGGAACATCCTGATCGTGGGGGCAGGTACAGTGGGGCGCAGCCTGTTTCAGGCCTATAGCGCGGGTTTTCCGGAGGCGAAGTTCAGCATCTGGAACCGCACGCGCGCCAACGCCGAAGCCATGGCAGCCGAGTGTTCAGGCATGGTTGTGGCGGATGATCTGGAAACGGCCGTTAGGGCCGCAGATATCGTCACATCCGCAACTATGTCGAGCGAACCTTTGCTGAAAGGGGCCTGGTTTCAACCGGGCCAGCACATTGATCTGATCGGCGCCTATCGCCCAGACATGCGCGAGGTCGATGACGAGGCAATGACGCGTGCACGGGTGTTTGTTGACAGTTACGACACCACCGTTGACCACATCGGAGAGATCAAAATCCCGCTTGAGGCAGGTGTGATAAAGCGCAGTGATCTGCAGGCAGATCATTATGAGGCAGATATGTTCAAGCGTCACTCGGACGACGAAATCACTTTGTTCAAAAACGGCGGTGGGGCGCATCTGGATTTGATGACCTCGCGCTATATTCTGGATGTATGGACGGAGGCGGCATGATCGGATGGATTTTAGTGGCACTGATTGCTCTGGGGGTCGCCTGGCCGTTTATCCGTGAGGCCCGCAAACCGGCAATGAATGCACAGGCGCGGCGTAGTGCTCCGGGGGAGTTTGTCACTTTGTCGCGCGGAGTAACCCACTATCAATGGTTGGGGGCCACGCGCGGGCCGGTGGCTGTATGTGTACATGGTCTGACCACGCCATCTTATGTCTGGGGGCCGATTGCCAACGGGCTGGGCCGCCTTGGGTTTCGCGTGTTGGTCTATGACCTTTATGGACGCGGGTATTCTGATCGGCCAGGCGGGCCACAGGATGCGCCGTTCTTTGTGGCGCAATTGGCCGACTTGCTGGATGAACTGGGGGTGGAAGAGGACATCACCCTGCTGGGCTATTCTATGGGCGGGGCCATTGCCACTTCGTTTGCGGCAACCTATCCCGAAAAGCTGCGTCAGTTGGTGCTGATCGCCTCGGCTGGTATGGGGCACAATCTGGGGCCGGTGGCCCGGTTGGTACAAAATCATGACAAGCTGGGCCGTTGGCTGATGCTGGCGCTTTATGGGCGTTCGCACAGGCAAGCAACCGAAGCCGAGCGCGGCCTTCCCAGCAGCATTGAGAATATCGTTGATCTGCAACAGGGCGAATTGACCATGCGTGGTTTTGTGCCCGCAGTTTTGTCGTCGATGCGCGGTATCCTTGACGAAGATCAAGAGGAAGATCACCGCGAAGTTAGCCGTGAAGGCATTCAGGTGTTGGCGATCTGGGCCCGCGACGATGAGGTGATCCCGATCACTGGCATGGGCAAACTGGCCGAGTGGAACCGGGTTGCACGCCACGAGGTGATCGAGGGTGCCGGCCACGGGTTGGCCTATACCCACACCGATGAAGTGATGCATGCGATGCGTGATCTCATGCGGGATTGAGGGGGGTGAAGGCCTGACACCGGACCTTTCTGTC
>DFBW01000163.1:12125-14927 GCA_002366775.1 Roseovarius sp. UBA3070
ATCTGAGGCGTTGGCGGCATCATGGATTGCTGCGCCAACGTCAATAGTTTCTTTTAGAACAATGGCTTATGGGGTCGCATTGCGATCCATGAAGCGGATCATTTGCACCGCGATGTCATCGCCGAATTCCTCCAGCGCAAAATGGCCGGTGTTGAGCAGGTGAAATTCCAGGTTTTCCAGATCACGTTTGTATGGATGTGCACCTTCGGCGGGAAAAATGTGATCATTCTTGCCCCACATCAGCAATGTTGGCGTCTGATGTTCACGGAAAAGCGCCTGCCACTTGGGATATTCAGCAACATTGGTGCCGTAATCCAGAAACATCGCCAGTTGAACGTCCTGATTGCCGGGGCGGTCAAGCAGGTACTGAACATGCCAGAAGTTATCGGGGCTGATTGCATCGGGGTTTTGCGTGCCGTGGGTGAATTGCCACTTCGTTGCATCCAGCCCAAGGAACCCGCGAAGGGCATCACCATTTTGTGCTGACGGATCCGCCCAATAGGCTTTGATCGGATCCCAAAACTCGCGCAGGCCTTCCTCGTAGGCGTTGCCGTTTTGAATGACAAAGCCCGATACCCGGTCGGGGTGTTGTGCAAACATCCGGAACCCGACAGGTGCGCCGTAATCCATCAGATAAACGGAGTATTTAACCACATCCTTGCGATCAAGAAGCGTGGTCATCATGTCTGCCACCTTGGCGAAAGAATACTCAAATTCCGAAGCCAAAGGCATGTCTGACGCCCCAAACCCCGGATAATCGGGGGCAATCACATGGTACTTGGGTGCCAGCTTGGGGATAAGATTGCGGAACATATGTGAGGATGTGGGAAAGCCGTGCAAAAGCAAAATGGTTGGGTTGGCGGGATCACCTGCTTCGCGGTAGGCGATTTTGATGCCGTCAATGACTTCGGAGCGGAATGCCGTCTGCGAAACGTCCAATATGACATTGGATTCGACCGCGTGCGCTGGCACTGCTGTTGTGATGGGTAATACAACTGACAAAGCCAGAAAACTGGCGGATAGCAGGTTTTTGATGGGCGTGTACATTTCAGTATTTTCCTTTGTTTAAGGTTGGTTAAGGTGAATCGAATGTGTTCACAGGCGTGTTGATGTGTCGCTTTTCTCAAGCGCCAGTCTCAGGGTTTCGTTCTCTGCTTTGAGACGCGAAAGCTCTGCGCGGATGGGCTCGAGTTGTGGCTCCAGCTCTTTTATCGTCATGCGTTGTGGGATGTGCTGTGGGCAGTTCCAGTCCAGTGCCTCGATCGTGATAACGACGGCGCGTTCGGGGTGCCCGCGATACGACGGGTCTTGTAAGCGCTGCACCAGTTGCGGGTCATCAGTGGCGTTGACCAACTTGGCCCGGCCCCAAACCTTGAGCCGCCGCTGATTTGGATAGTCCATCAAAATCAACGATATGCGATTGTCGTCCGACAAGTTGCCGACGCTCAGATATTGGCGGTTTCCCCTAAAGTCCGCATAGGCAAGTGTCTGGTCATCCAGCACTTTGAGAAAGCCGACAGGGCCACCGCGAAATTGCACATACGGCCATCCGGTTTCGGTTACGCTCGCTTGATAGAAACCATCGCTGCCAGAGATGAATTCAGCCTCAAGCGGGCCAACACGATCACCACGATCAGCGTCCGGGTTAAGAAACTTTGCATATCCATGGGCGGAGCCGTTTTGCTCCTGTAGGGCGCGCACGGAAGGTGTAAAACTAATCTCAGCGAAGGCACGGGACATTAATTTGCTCCTGTCTAAAATGGCGGCTGTGGGGTTCAGAAACCCATGCCGGTAAGGCTCCGGTGATCATCGGGCCTGCGGCCAAGTGGCCAGTGAAACTTGCGTTCAGTTTCGGCAATGGCGAGGTCATTGATGCTGGCGATACGGCGCTGCATCAGGCCAGTTTGGTCGAACTCCCAGTTTTCATTCCCGAACGAACGGAACCAGTTTGCGGACCTGTCTTGCCATTCATAAGCAAAGCGAACCGCGATTCTGTTGCCGTGGAAGGCCCATAGCTCTTTGATCAGCCGATAGTCATTTTCCCGCGACCACTTGCGTTGCAGGAAGGTTTCAATTTCGCCGCGGCCTTTGATGAACTGAGACCGGTTTCGCCAGATACTGTCGGGCGTATAGGCCAGCGCAACCTTGCTTGGATCGCGTGAATTCCAGCCGTCCTCAGCCAAGCGCACCTTTAGGATCGCGGTATCTTCGGTGAAGGGAGGTAATGGTGGTTGGCTCATTGGCTTGCTCCTGTTTTCAGATAAGAGTTACAGATCGGTAAACCTTGTTGAAGCCATAAGTGTACAGATCGGTAAACTAAGTCAAGCTATTTAGGCGAATATTGTGCCTATGGCCTTTCGGAATAGTTATAACCGACTGAATACAGGTGATAAAAATATCACCTTGCATCGTACCTATCGGGATATTATGCACTGATCAGTTCACTAAGGGCCAGAATATGCGACCAACCAAACGAGATGAGCTGGTGCAAAAAGCGCTGCAGTCATTTTATAGAAATGGCTTCCACGCGACGGGCATGGATATGCTGGCGTCTGAGACGGGCATCTCAAAGACATCAATGTACAAGCACTTTCGGGCGAAAGAAGATTTGATCCTCGCCGTTTTGCGCCTGCGTGATGAGCATTTCCGAAATTGGCTATATCGCCGGATGGAAGACTTGGCGGATACGCCGCGTGGCCAGTTGATTGCCATGTTCGATGCGCTGGAGGAGTGGTTTAATGAGCCAGGATACCGGGGGTGTCTGTTCATCAAGGCGTCATCGGAATATCAGGATTCCAGCCA
>DFBW01000163.1:14966-17298 GCA_002366775.1 Roseovarius sp. UBA3070
GGGTTGCGCAATCCGGCCGAATTGGCACGACAATTGCTGCTGTTGAAAGAGGGCGCAATTGTAACGGCCCACCTTGGGCACACTGAAAGACCTGCACAAGATGCCAAAGCCGCCGCAATAGCTCTGATCGAAGCAAGCCTTTGATAGGGTGATGGTACATAGGTTCGGGCAAGTCCCTGCCCCTCGCCATAGAATTCCTTTGTGATATGAATTGCCCATGGAGATTCAAACGATACCCAGCTTCCCCCTGACAAAGGGCCGTGCGCATGACGTGTGCGGCGCGGGTGCGTCTTTCTTTGCGTTTGCTTTGGCGGGTCAAGTTGGCGGGTCCATCTTGTGGGTCCGTGAGGCGTGGCAATCTGAGCAGATAAACCCAGCGGGGTTTGCCGAAATCCTTGATCCGCGTGCATTGCTGGTTGCCACTGCAAAGGACCAGACCGAGGTGTTGGCCGTTGCCGAAGAGGCGTTGCGCTCTGGCGCTGTGAGCGTGGTCGTCATGGAGCTGAGCAAACCCATGAGCCTGACCGCAGGGCGGCGGCTGCAACTGGCGGCGCGCGACGGGAAATCCACCGCATTGGGGATTATTCCTGAGGGCATGGGAAGCAATGCCGCCGAAACCCGTTGGCAGTGTGATCCGGTTTTTGATCCAGGTGACTCGACTCTGCAGCGGTGGACACTTACAAAGAACAAATCGGGAACATTAGGGGGCTGGTATGTTCGATGGGACGCAACGTCGCGTCGTCTCGCTATGGTTTCCCCGGCTGGCCAGCGAACGGGTTCTGCGGGTGCGCCCGATTGAGGGGCCATTTGCGCTGACGCTGCAACAGAACAATGCCAATCGCCTTTATTGCCTGAATGCACAGGCCGAACAGCAAGGCCTGCACCGCGGGATGCCCTATGCGGATGCGCGTGCCTTTTGCCCTGATCTGCAAAGCCGCCTTGCTGATCCACAGGGCGACCAGCGGTTTTTGCATGTGCTGCGCCGCTGGGCCACGCGGTATTGCCCTTGGGTCGGGCCGGAAGGCGAGGACGGGCTGGTGCTGGATATCACCGGGTCCGCGCATATCTTTGGCGGCGAGGCAGGCATGCTGGCGGATATGCGGGCGCGGCTGGCGCGGGCCGGGTTGTCAGCGCAGATCGGGATTGCGGACACGCGAGGGGCCGCCTGGGCATTGGCGCATTATGCACAAGGCGTGGCGGATACCGGAGATATGCTGGGCGCGCTGCAAGAGCTGCCCGTGGCGGCGCTGCGATTAGAGGATAACACCAACATCGCCTTGCAACGGCTGGGGCTGCGCAAGGTTGCTGATCTGGCCGCTGCCCCGCGTGCGCCACTGACCCGGCGGTTTGGCCCCGGCCTGCTGATGCGGCTGGATCAGGCATTGGGGGCACAGCCCGAACAGATCACACCACAAACGGACCCACCACATTATGGTGCGCGCCTGACCTTGCCCGATCCAATCGGGCTGAGGGGGGATGTGATGGCCGGAACACAACGGCTGTTGCAGCAGCTGTGCGACAAGTTGAAAGCGCAGAATGCCGGGGCGCGAATGCTGCGTCTGACCCTGCGCCGCGTGGACCAGGACCATCAACAGGTTGAACTGCGCCTTGCCCGCCCCCTGCGTGATGCGGGGCGTATCCTGCCCCTGTTTGAACGTGGGCTAGATGGGGTTGACGCAGGATACGGCATTGACCAGATGCGCCTGGAGGTCACGTTGGTAGAACCCTTGCCAGTGCATCAGATCAGCCATGTATCCGCCGGGCGCAAGGATCAGCTGGATGATCTGATCACCCGTATCGGCACGCGCATCGGGCTGGAAAACGTCCAGCGGTTCCTGCCTGCTGACAGCCATATCCCTGATCGTAGCTTTATCATCGCCCCGGCGGCTTATTCAGAACCGGAAGGCGCATGGATCATCCCGCGATCACGCCCCATGCGCCTGTTCCCGCCAGAACCGATAGTGGCCACCGGTGCACGCCCACCGGCCCGGTTTCGCTGGCGGCGGATGCCCTTGTCCACTGCGCGGGCCACAGGGCCAGAACGCATTGCCCCGGAATGGTGGCTGGTTGATGACAACTGGCGCAGCGGTGTGCGTGATTATTGGCTGGTGGAAACCCGGCAAGGGCGGCGGCTGTGGCTGTATTACACCCCGCAAAACCCCGGCTGGTTTGTGCAGGGGGAATTTGCATGAGCTACAGCGAGCTATGCGTGACCACCAATTTCACCTTTCTGACCGGCGCATCCCATCCTGAGGAAATGATCACCCGCGCCGCTGAGTTGGGTCTGTCTGCCATTGCCATCACTGATCGCAATTCGCTGGCCGGTGTGGTG
>DFBW01000257.1 GCA_002366775.1 Roseovarius sp. UBA3070
ATCCTCGGTGTGCATGCGCGCAAAACGCCGCTTGGCCCAGACGTAGACCTGCGCATCATTGCGCGTGGATCGCCCGGATTCTCAGGTGCTGATCTGGCGAACCTGGTGAACGAGGCTGCGCTGATGGCGGCGCGCATCGGCCGTCGCTTTGTCACTATGGCGGATTTTGAAAACGCCAAGGATAAGGTCATGATGGGGGCAGAGCGCCGTTCCATGGTGTTGACTGACGACCAGAAGGAAAAGACCGCCTACCACGAAGCAGGCCATGCCATCGTTGGGCTAACTCTGCCGCAATGTGACCCGGTTTATAAGGCGACGATTATTCCGCGTGGCGGTGCTTTGGGCATGGTTGTGTCCCTGCCTGAGATCGACCGCCTGAACTGGCACAAATCCGAATGCGAAGAAAAGCTGGCCATGACCATGGCCGGCAAGGCTGCGGAAATCATCAAATACGGGCCTGAAAATGTGTCAAACGGCCCGGCGGGTGATATCCAGCAGGCCAGTGGGCTGGCGCGTGCGATGGTGCTGCGCTGGGGCATGTCCGACAAAATCGGCAATATTGATTACGAACAGGCCCATGAGGGTTATATGGGCAATGGGGCCGGCGGGTTCTCGATTTCGGCCCACACCAAAGAGCTGATCGAGGGCGAAGTCAAACGCATGATCGATGAAAGCTATGACACAGCCTTTAATATCCTGAACGAGCGCAAGGATGATTGGGAACACCTAGCGCAGGGCCTTCTGGAATATGAAACCCTGACCGGCGAAGAGATTGAGCGTGTGATCCGGGGCGAGCCACCCGAGGATGACAGCAGCGATGCGGGCAATAGCCCCCAGACTGCTGAAACCCCATCCGTCACCGCGATCCCGAAAACCAAACCCAAGTCAGACCCTGACCTGGGCAAAGGTGGGCCGGAGCCTGAACCTTCGGCGTGAGCAGGGTTAAAACATCCCTTGACTGGAACCCCGGCGCCTATGCCCGGTTCCGCGACCTTCGGCTAAGGCCGGGGCTGGATCTGCTGAATGCAGTGGGCCAGATGGGCGCCGGTGAGATTGTCGATCTGGGCTGCGGCAATGGCGCAATGGGCGAGGCCCTGGCCGCACGCGCGGGCGGGCGTGACGTGGTTGGCGTTGATGCCTCACCTGCGATGCTGGCCAAGGCGCGACAGGCGCAGGGCTATGGCGCCATGCAACAGGCCAACATCACGGATTGGCACCCCCGTCGCACACCCGGCTTGATCTTTTCAAACGCGGTGCTGCATTGGGTGGGCAACCACGAACAGCTATTGCCAAAACTGGCTCGGATGTTGGGCAAGGGCGGCACATTGGCCGTGCAGATGCCACATCAAAACAAAGCCCCCTCGCACCGCGTCTGGTTAAGTCTGGTCGAAGAATTGTTTCCCGGACGGGTTGAAAAGATGGGCACCCCTGGTGTCATGGCCCCGGTCAAATATGATGAACTGTTGGCGCCACTCGGCCGGTTTCGCCTGTGGGAAACTGAATATTATCAGCGCCTTATGGCCGAGCCAGGCAGCCACCCGGTGCGCCGCTTTACCGAAAGCACCTATGCCCGCCCGATCCTGCAAGCGCTGGATCCGGATGAGAAAGCCGACCTGATCACCCGTTATGAAGAGGTGATGCAAGCCGCCTATCCAGTGCGCGGCGATGGCTCGGTGCTGTTCCCGTTCCGGCGCATGTTCTTCACCCTGACAATCTGAGCCGACCCGCACCCTTTGCACGGGATGGTGATGGGGCGCATCACGAGATAGCGATTGACCGCCCACTTGGGGTTGAGGGAAAATGGCACCATAACCACCCAAATCATTACGATTTCGTGCACCCATTCGGAGATTTCATTATGCCCGCTTTGATCCCCACCGACCATTATGCAACTGTCACCTGGCTGGGGCAGGTCTCGGGGCAGGCGATAGACATCCGATCTGCCCCTCTAACCTCATCTGAGGTGAGCTTTGCAGGCATCGAAGGTGACGTGCATTCGGGCCTGACGCGCCCATCATGTGTGCGTGTCACCTCGCAGCATCCCGAAGGCACTGAAATTGCCAATGCGCGCCAGTTTTCCATTCTGTCGGCCGAAGAACTGGCAGATATAGCGGCCGAGAGCGGCCTTGAAGAGCTGCGCCCTGAGTGGCTGGGGGCCACGTTGGTTCTGTCAGGCATCCCCGATTTCACCCATGTCCCGCCGTCGTCACGCCTCCAAAATGAGGCTGGCACGACTTTGGTGGTGGATATGCTGAACCGCCCCTGCCTGTACCCGGCCAAAGAGATCGAAAAAGACATGCCGGGCTTTGGCAAGGCGTTCAAACCCGCCGCTGATGGCCGCCGTGGTGTGACAGCCTGGGTTGAGCGCCCCGGCACGCTGAGCGTTGGTGACAAAATGCGCCTGCATATCCCTGATCAGAGGGCTTGGACCCACGGCGCACACGGATAAGGCCGGGAATAGGGCCAGGGCGAGGGGTCACTGATTGGTGATGCCCATCGCACGGACCGCGCCAGTCAGGGCAAAAGCCACTGCAGCACAGCACACGATGCTCGGGCCGGCAGGCGTATCATAGAGGTAAGATAGCCAGACCCCCGCCAAGGCAGAC
>DFBW01000283.1:0-846 GCA_002366775.1 Roseovarius sp. UBA3070
CATATCACCCGAGCGGATTTTCTGGCTGGGGATTTCAGCCGCTTCTGACAGGATGCGCGCGGCAAGCTGTTCGGCGCTCATTTCAAGCGAGTAGAACCCCACAACACCGCCATCGGTGGTGCCGTCCTGACCGTTGGGCAGTTTGCCCTTCTTATAGGTCTTGGCCACGTTGAACGCGATATTGGTCGCCAGAGAGGTCTTGCCCATCGACGGGCGCCCGGCAAGGATCAACAGATCCGACTTGTGCAAGCCACCCAACATCTGGTCCATGTCAATAAGCCCGGTGGACACGCCCGACAGGCCGCCATCACGTTGATAGGCCGCGTTTGCCACATTAACAGCGTCGGTTACGGCTTTGAGAAAGCTTTGAAAACCGCTTTCGGATGTGCCTTGCTCTGAGAGTTTGTAAAGCTGTTGCTCCGCCTCAACAATCTGGTCCTTTGGTTCTAGATCCACATCGGCACGCTGGGCTTTGCCAGCGATGTCATGCCCCAGGCCGATGAGCTCACGGCGGATGGCCATGTCATAGATCATCTGGGCGTAATCCCGCACCGCAAACGAGCTGATTGCAGCGCCCGCAAGGCGCGCCAGATAGGCGGGGCCGCCCAGTTCCTTGAGGCCTTCGTCTTCTTCCAGAAACGCCTTGAGCGTCACCGGAGAGGCGAGATTGTTTTTGGCGATACGGGCTGAGGCCACATCAAATATGCGCGAATGAACAGGGTCATAAAAATGCTGCTGGCCGATGATGGCCGCAACCCGGTCATAGACATCATTGTTGGTCAGGATCGCACCCAGAAGCTGTTGTTCAGCCTCAATGGAATGCGGCATGGGTTCGGCGTCAGTGGC
>DFBW01000283.1:949-1622 GCA_002366775.1 Roseovarius sp. UBA3070
TTCTCCACCGGTCTTTGTGAACAAGTTTATTTCTTGTTCTCTTCCTGCCATTTACGCGGATCCTTCAGGAAGGCTTCGACCCCGTCCAAAGTGGCGGCATCAAAGCTGCCTTGCGCGCGGGCTTCGGCCAAAACATCCCACCATGTGCACAGGTGGTGCAGGGTGATACCATGATCGCCGAGGGTCTTTTCCGTTTCCGGAAAGATACCATAGTAGAAGATCACGGCCGTATGGCCGCAGGTGGCGCCGGTCTCGCGGATGGCATCCACAAAGCTGAGCTTGGAGCCGCCATCGGTGGTCAGATCCTCGACCAGCAGCACCCGTTCGCCCTCGGACATTGCGCCCTCAATGCGGGCGTTGCGGCCGTACCCTTTGGGTTTTTTGCGCACATATGTCATCGGCNNCGGCATGGGTTCGGCGTCAGTGGCGTCTGTGCCGGTGGCGTTAAAAGTGCTGATCTCGTTCACATCTGCCCCGTCTTTTTTGTTTTTATGTCTCTGTAATACCCATGTGTTCTAGGGCAAGCGTTGGGCAAAATCCATCTGCATAAAACTGTGGACTTTGGCCGGGATAAACCGGTGGATAACTCGTTTGTTCAAGCGGTGCCTGCGGATATAGTAGCAGATTGCGAGGGAAACACCAAATGTGGTGTGGCACTTCGATTCGCGCGGGC
>DFBW01000283.1:1683-3733 GCA_002366775.1 Roseovarius sp. UBA3070
GATACCATAGTAGAAGATCACGGCAGTATGGCCGCAGGTGGCGCCGGTCTCGCGGATGGCATCCACAAAGCTGAGCTTGGAGCCGCCATCGGTGGTCAGATCTTCGACCAGCAGCACACGTTCGCCCTCAGACATTGCGCCCTCAATGCGGGCGTTGCGCCCGTACCCTTTGGGCTTTTTGCGCACATATGTCATCGGCAGGGCCATACGCTCGGCCACCAATGCGGCAAAGGGGATGCCTGCCGTTTCGCCCCCGGCGATATTGTCAAATGCCTCAAATCCGGCATCACGCATCACGGTGACGGTCAGAAAATCCATCAAGGTCGAGCGAATGCGCGGATAGCTGATCAGCTTGCGACAGTCGATGTATGTCGGCGAGGGCAGACCGGACGCCAGGGTGAACGGCTCTGCGGCGTTGAAATGCACAGCTTGGATTTCCAACAGCATGCGGGCGCTCAGGCGAGCGATTTCACCTTTGTCGGGAAATGCGGAAGGTATCATCTTTGCTTGGCCCCTTGTTTGTTGGCGTTGTGGCGATGGTTACCCCGAGCGCATTGCCGGGTTCAAGCTTGGTTTGCGCCAGATGGGCCAAAAATCGGGAGCATCAGGGTAAACCGGCTGCCTTTGCCGGGGCCCGCACTATGGGCGCTCACCTGCCCGCCGTGGGCCTCGGCAATCTCACGGACGTTGTTCAATCCAAGACCGGTTGCCGTTTCGCCCCCCGTGGGTTTGGCAGAAAGAGTTTGGAACCGTCCGAATACGCGCTCAAGATCAGCCTTTGACAAGCCCTGACCAGTGTCGCTGACGGAAAGTTCCACCTGAACGGCATCGCTGTGAAAATGCAATGTCACGGTACCGCCGGGGTTGGTGTATTTGATGGCATTGCTAAGCAGGTTGTCGATGGCGGAAACCAGCAAGCTGTCATCGGCCAGAAGACTGGGGGCAGGTGTCTCGGGCAGGCATATTCGGATTGATTTGCGGGTGGCTTCGGGCTCATTGGCGGCGGCGGCGATACTGATCAGAGCGCTCAGGTCAACTTGGTTCAGGTTCAGGGGCAGGTTGATCTGATCGCGGCGTACACGATCAAGCGTGGCGGTAACCAGATCGGACATACGCTGGGCGTTGTCTGTTACCTTATCTAAGATAGTGTTCAGGCGGGTCATCGTATTGGGGTCAGCATCCAGAGTGGTTCGCATGGATCGCTCAGCCAGCGTTTGCCCAAGTTCCGCCTGCGAGATGATCGCGGCCAAAGGGTTGCGCAAATCATGCGCGATAATGCCGATTAGCCGGGTTTTTTGCGCATTTTCCTTTCGGATTGTCTGGTATCCGTTTTGCAGGCGGGCGTTGAGGTTCGAGAGTTGTTCGATCAGGGTCTCGCGCTCGGCTTCGTAGGCTAAGCGCTGCAATTCTGCCTGGGCACGTTGTGCAAATATTTGAGTAATCGCCAAGGCGGCGCCGGGGGCGGTACTGATTTCACGTTCTCCAAACACTGCCAGATGTCCTGTCACGGCCCCCGAAGAATCGTGCAATGGTACTCCGATATAGCTTTCAAAGGCTTTTTCCCGTGGATAGAGAGCCGCCACGCCGCAAGGTATCACCACGGTTTCGCCATCATAGACACGCTGGCAAGGGGTGCCTTGCAACGCATATGTGATATCGTCGGTGACCTGCCCACTTTTGAGAGCATACAAAGTGTGTGCTTGCGTGGGCGGTGTGCCAATTCCATAAGTGATGGCAACAAATGTAGCTTCAAGATGATCACTAAGGGCGGCCACAACCTTGGACAGGAAGTCATGACCGATCTCTCCAGCCACACTTTGCGCCATCAGGCGGAATGTATCAAAGGCGCCTGGCATATCCGGCGTATCTCCAGATAGCTATTGGTTAAACCCAGCCCGATGCCAGGGCGGCTATTGCGTTTCAAATATTAGGCAGGAACGTACCTTTAGGCAAATCAGCCGTCAATCTGCCAATGCAGCGCATAGCCGGGGTCAAACAGGGTGACGGGGCCATCCGTGGTGTCGATCTTGCTGGGGTAATCGGCGGGCGC
>DFBW01000223.1:0-2330 GCA_002366775.1 Roseovarius sp. UBA3070
TCATAACACCCGCTGGGTGCACGCATAAGCGTGGTTTCTGTAATGCCCACCGGTGTTGGCGCATAGATCAAGGTGTTCAGCGCATAATTGGCATCCGACGTAGAAGAATACAGCGCCGCGTAGCCGGGCCAGGGGTTTGCCGCCACCGCCAGATGTGGCGCATGCGGGATTTCCAGACCCGTCATCAATGGCAGGTCCATGAATATAGGCGTTATCGGGGCGGGCGGGGTAAACCCGCTGGTCGAGCCCGCAATATCGGGGATCTCAATGGGCACATAGCTTTCCGGCTCAATCCGCACCGCATCAACGCGCTGCGCCAGGCCCAGCTGTTCAATCCGGTCAATGCGGTAAAACCCGTGGCCATCCTCCTCGGGCAGGCTGATCACATCCCCTGCCCCGCGATCCATCTGCGAGGGCGGCAATGTCAGGCGCAACGTATCGCGCGCCAACCGCGATTCCGACAGCCAGCGCTCTACCGTCTGGCGGCCTTCGGCACGGGTCATCGAAATTGGGATTTCTGAGATCGAGACCGCGTGTGTGCCATCCTCGGGCAAAATCGCCTCTTCGGCGATCACCTCATAATCGCCATTGGATTCCACAAAGCGCAGGCGCACCCGGCCCGACAGTTCCACCGCCGAGGCGCGCACCTCTTCGATCAAAGGCGCATCCCCGCCTTCGCGCACCACCATCGCAGGATCAACCACATGATCCGCCAGCCCATCGCGCATCCGAAACGTCAGCACACCGCCACGGTCAATCGCATCAAACCCATAGCGCAACACCAGCGCCTGCAACGCCGAGCGCGCGTCCGTGACATCCTCAACCACATAGCCGCGCACATGGCCATAAAGCCCGCTGACGTCATAATGTTGCAGCCCCGCGCGCTGGCACAGCTCGTCCACCACGCTGGCCAGGGTGCGCGCCGAGGCCCGCCCCGTCAGCCAATGACCCCGCGCATAATTGTCGCCATCCGACCACAGCTCGCGATTGTTGGGGAAAAACGGATAGGGCCGCGCATCCCACGCCCAGACATAGGAATGATCCCAGTCCAACATTGGTGCTTCGTATTCAACAGACACCGGATTGTTGGCCGCATTGCTCCAATACCCCGCCATGGCGCGCAGATATTGCATCTGCATCAACTCGTCCTGACGCCCGTTGGAATGGCGCGGCAACAGCGATTCTGAGGATTTTGGATCAAGAAATTTATTCGGCTGATTGGTGCCCTTGTCGATGGCCGCGCAGCCGTATTCGGTAAAGCGGATCGGTTTGGATTGCTCGACCCAGGCCGTTGGGCCGGCGCTGCGCACACCGTTCACCCGCTCATGGTGATCATTCAGCCACCAGTTGCGAATGTCCTTATAGCGCCAGATCCACGGCTCATTGTGATCACCATCGGTGATGTCGGTGCGGATTTGCGCCGCGCGCGCCTCGGGTGAGTGGTAATACCAGTCATAGCCCTCGCCGCCCTCAATGTTGGATTGCAGATACCCAAGATCATAAATCGCACCGGCACCGGCATCCAGATGATCCTTGCCATCGCGCCAGTCAGACAGGGGCATGTAATTGTCGATGCCAATGAAATCAATGTCGTCATCAGCCCAAAGCGCATCAAGATGGAAGAACCGGTCACCGGTTCCATCCTGCGGCTGATAGCCAAAATATTCCGTCCAGTCAGCGGCATAGCTGATCTTTACATCCGGCCCAAGGATCAGGCGCACCTGCCCCAGCAGGGCAATCATGTGATCCACCGCCGGAAAGCTGTTGTTCGCGCCGCGAATGGTCGTCAGCCCCACCATTTCGGATCCGATACAGAAACTTTCCACACCGTCGGCCGCCTTGCACAAAGCCGCCTGGTGCAGGATGAACCGGCGATACCCCCAATCATTTGCCGGCCCGTTGTATTCAACCGGGCTAATGCTCTGAAACCCGGTAAAGCCCTGCAATTCGATCAGATCAATCAGCGGGCCTTCCAGCTCGTCGTCTTCTTTCAGCGCAAAATCATTGGCCATCACGGTGCCAAAAAACGCGGCCACTTCGGCCTCGGCCGCAGCGGTGCCATCCGGGCTGCCCGGCTGGCCCGGCGCCTTGGAGGTGGTTATGCGCCCACGCCAGGGTAGGATCGGCTGATCCTCGGCATCACTGTGCGGGTCAGGCAGGCCATTGCCCGCCAATTGGTCCATCAGGATGAACGGATAATACATCACATCCTGGCCCGCAGCGGAAAGCGCCTGAATGGCCTCGACCACGGCAAAATCTGTGGGCGTGCCACCGTAAACCGGTTGATCGTTGTCATCCAGCGGCACCTGCTGGGCAAAGATGCGGTCAAT
>DFBW01000223.1:2499-2942 GCA_002366775.1 Roseovarius sp. UBA3070
GGCAGCATCGCCACGCCGCGCACACCATGCGCCGGGTCCAGCGCACCACCGTCTTGCCAAGGCTGGCTGGGGCGCGCGACTTCAAAGGTAAACTGCGGCACACGGTTGCCATAAACGCCCAGCGCCAGATCCTCGATCACCACATAAGCGGTGCCCCGATAGGCAGGCACCTCGCCCGCCCCTTCAATGGCCTCCATCTTGGGATCAGGCAGTTGATCGGGCGTGCCGTAATAGACCCGCATGGTGATGCTATCGGCTGCCAATTCATTGCCATCGGCCCAGATGCGCCCGATATGGCTGATCTCACCTTCACACAAGGCCACAGCCAGACTGACCGAATAGTCATAATTGGCCGTCTTGGGTGCACTTGGCGCCCCCTTGCCGCCACCGGTGACATTCACTGTCTCAGTAAATTCCGTGGCCCAGATCATCTGGCCGGAAAT
>DFBW01000223.1:3048-5022 GCA_002366775.1 Roseovarius sp. UBA3070
CCGGCAAACCGGCCCGCGGCCGCCATGGACAAGCCCAAAACCGTGCCCCCAACCGAGCCGCCAATTGCCGCCCCTGCGGCCGAAAGAAGTACCGTTGCCATTAGCTGCTCTCCTCAGGAAATCTGAATCTGGCGACAATGCGCCTCTGCCAGGGGCCACTCAGGGGGCTTTCCACCACCGCATGGCCCGAATAGGCGTGAATAAATGTGGGCTGAGGGCTGAGATCGCCCGCAAGCCCCAGATGTTTGGCGACAGCGCCCGCGCGCATCCGAAACAACAACACATCGCCTGCGGCCTCTTGGCCCGGGTCTATCCGTTGCAAATGCCGTGCGGCGGCGCGCCATAACGCCTCGTCTTGCGTGGGCTCGGACCAATCCATCGAATAGGTCGGCACCACCTCGGGTTCCGCCCCCAGCACCTCGCGCCAGATGCCGCGCAACAGGCCCAGACAATCGGTGCCCGCACCCTTGCAACTGGCTTGATGCCGATAGGGCGTGCCAATCCAGCCGCGCGCGGCCTGTACCACCAAGGGGCCAATCTGGCTCATGACCGGCGGCTCCCGCCGGTGGCGCTGCCGGTGCGTGACGGATCAATGATCGACCAGTCATCACCTGGAATGTCGGGAAACCCCTGAAAATTCAACAGGTTATCAAACTTGTGACGGCACGTCGGAAACCGTTTGTCACAGCCTGCTTCAATACGCAGCGTATCACCCGGCACAAGTCCGGCGCGGATGGGATGCCACAGCTCAATCACCCGCGTGCCTTCGTCCTGACGGTCACGTTTGATCATCCCGCTCAGGCCCTTGGCAGCGCCCGATTGCACGATCAACCGACCATGCTGAAACCAGTTGTCCGCATAGCCCGTCAACCCGTCAAACCGAAACACACGGCGGTTTTCGATCTGATCAGCGCTGCGGCTTTCAAAAAACCCGGGTTCATCCAGATCAAACCGGCACCGGGTATCGCCCAGAACCGCACTACACGGTTTTTGATACACCCGGCCGATGGGCAGGTTCAGCACCTGCGTCAGCCCGCGCAGCTCGGCCTCAAAGGCACCGTTGGCCCGGCGCATCTCTCCGATGGTGCCACGAAACAGCAAATGCCGCTCGCTCACATCACTCCAGTTGACCAGCCAGGCACGAATTTCAGCGTTATCATAGCGCCCCGCCTCAATATCCTCTTCGCGGATGGCACTGTCACGCAGCGCGCCCAGCGCTTCGGTGTTGTCCACCGACAGGCCCGTGGTTTGCTGCAAGGCCATGGCACTCAGGCCAGTATCGGCGCGGTAACTGATGTCATCAAACGTCAGTGTTTGGTCGTGATCGGTAAATCCCATCACCTCACCATCCGCGCGGGTGATATCCCAAGCACGGCAAAGCGAGGTGATCCCGCCCTGCACATGCGCCAGAAGTTCCGGTGCAATCTCGGTCATACGCGCAGCTCCACCACAGGTACAGATGGCACATCACCCGCCTGGAACGTCGACAGATTGGTGGCCAGATGATCGGTATCAAACCGCACCGGCACATCAAATTCGAAACATGCCGTGATCTCATCCCCCCCATTGGGGGGATGCCCAAAGGTGACAATCCCGGTGGTGTGATCCACCTCAAAATGCACCCCTTCAGTTTGCAATTCTCCGGCCAGACCGATGTGGACGGATCCGACAACCGGCTTGCTGATCGGGCGCAAATATACATGCTCGCCCGAGCGGTATGTTTTCTTCAACTGCCACTCAGGCGATACATCATCGCCGTAAGCAATCACCTGATCTCGGTAATCCGGTTCGGCCTGCACCGGGCAGGATTTGTAATCGGCCCAGTCCTTCCAGCGAAACCCGTATATCTGACCCTGACGCGCCTCAAAAAACGCAATCAGCTTTTCCAGATCATCAACCGAGCGCATCGCCGCCCCTGCATCATAGCGCCTGCGCGAATGGGCCCAGGGTGTGTTGCGCTCCTCAAAGCCATTG
>DFBW01000013.1 GCA_002366775.1 Roseovarius sp. UBA3070
CGAATTCTTCTTGCTCGCCGGAACACGCATCATGTCGCCATAGGTACAGACGATCGCACCGTGCCGGTCGGCAAGCTCGATTGCGGCATCAATACGCGGGATCGGAAGCACGCAAACCGGACATCCCGGTCCATGGACGAACTTCACATTTTCGGGCATCAGATCCTGCACACCATAGCGGAAAATAGCGTGGGTATGGCCGCCGCAAAACTCCATGATGTTATAGTTGCGGTCAGTATCGGCCGCGCGCGCGATGTCTCCGGCAAGCTTGCGGGCAATGTCCTTCTCGCGGAACTCATCGACATATTTCACGACGCCACCTCCTCAAGTTCTGCCATCAGGGCAAGGGTACGTTCCGCCTCTTCGGGGCTGATCTTGTTCAGGGCATAGCCGACATGAATCAACACGAAGTCGCCCTCCGTTACATCGGTCAGCAGCGCCAGTGAGATATCCTTGCGCACCCCGTCAAGCGACACGGTGGCGGTTTGTTTGTCCTCGGTGATCGCGACCACCTCGGCAGGAATTGCCAAACACATGCGCGTCTTCTCCTTATGCGGTTTCGCTTTGGCGTTTGCCAAGGCGCGCTATTTCGCGGCTGGCCCGGATCCAATCCAACCAGTCTTCCATGCCTTCACCGGATTTGGCCGACACCAACAGGGTCTTGATCTTCGGGTTCACCCGACGGGCATAGCCGAGGCATTTTTCGACGTCAAAATCAAGATGCGGCAACAGATCGGTCTTGGTCAGCAGCATCACATCCGAGGCGTGGAACATATCCGGGTATTTGATCGGCTTGTCCTCGCCCTCGGTCACCGACAGGATCACCACCTTGTGCGCTTCGCCCAGATCGAACCCGGCCGGACACACCAGATTGCCAACGTTTTCGATGAACAAAACACTGTCATCCGGCAGCGCCAGGTGCTCCAACGCATGCCCCACCATATGGCCATCAAGATGGCAGCCCTTGCCGGTATTGACCTGCACCGCCGGGGCACCGGTTTCACGAATGCGCTCGGCGTCGTTGGCAGTTTGCTGGTCGCCCTCGATCACGCCCATGTCCAAATCACCGCTCAGGGCCTTGATGGTCTCGGTCAGCAGCGTTGTTTTGCCAGACCCTGGACTGGAAACAAGGTTAAGGGCCAGCATCCCATGTTCATCGAAATGCCGCCGGTTGGCAGTGGCGTATTCGTTGTTCTTGGCAAGGATGTCGGTTTCGATCTGCACCATGCGTGCCTGCGACAGCCCCGGCGCGTGAGCGTGGGCGGGCCCATGACCATAGTGGTGTGTGCCATCCTCTGCGTGATCATGATGGTGGTGATGGCCTTCATGGGAATGGCTGTGATCGTGGCCATGGCTATGGGGCGCACCGCCCTCAACTGTCACTTGTCCCTCGGAACATCCGCATACCGTGCACATCAGTCCACCTCCATTTCCTTGATCCGCAGCTCTTCGCCGCCGGTTATCTGTATCTGATAGCTGCCACAATCCGGGCAGGCATCATAGCGTTCACGCACTGAAATCGCCCTGGCGCAGGGCATGCACCAACCGGTGACCGGCAACTCAATCACATCCAGTTTTGCACCGTCTGCGATGCTACCACGGGTCACCACATCAAAACTGAACCGCAGCGCCTCAAGCTCAACCCCGGCCATTGCGCCAACCTCCAGCCGCACCATGTTCACCTTGTCAAACGATTGGGCCACAGCCTGTTGTTCGATAACCGAAATGATGCTTTCGCAGATCGACATTTCATGCATCAGACGACCCTCACTTCGAACGCGACGCAAGGGTCGATGGCTTCTATCAAGGCATGCGCGCGCATCGGCAAATCAGCCTCGGACGGCAATGTGCGCAAGGCCTGCACCGCCGCGCCCTCGGGGTGAAAATTCCATTCTGTGGGGGCAAGAATATGGTACTCAGCGATCATGCCGTTATCCTGCGTCACGGCATGGATCAACCGCCCCCGCGCGGTTTTAGCAATGCCCAGACCGTCGCCCCCCTGAACCAGACAGTCACCGTTTTGCATCTGCTCGGGGATCCGGGCCAATTCAACCAGACGCGCAACCAGCCGGGCCAGCAACCCGGCACCATGCGCTTTGATCAGTGCCACCAACAACGGATGCCCGCTTTGGCGCTCCAAGGGGCCGGTCTCATGGGGTTGCCCCTGCCAGTCAGGGTATCGTGAAAACTCCGGGTCGCTGAATCGTTTTTTCAGTAAATTCTCTGATAAGTCAGGCAAGTAATGGGTTTGAGAGGCACCAAGACTCGCCCATCCCTTTGCAATAACCCCCGACAAATGATCTTTGGCCGGTGTCGGCGCACCGGCCAGCCAACCGTCAAAAGCCTTGATGTTGTCCAGCGCCAGAAACTGCGCTGCCCGCGCGCCCAGAACATCATGCTCCAGAATATCCGCGAGCGTGTCAGCCTGTTCACGCTCCGCCTTGCGCGCGCCAAGGGCGGCTTTCATGCCTTTCACAAGCGACATGACCGGTGCCGCGTTCAATGCAGTCGGCCCAGCTTGCGCGCGCCACCCCGTCAGAATACGCAGCAGATGTTCGCGGGCATTCTCGGCCAGCACCATCAAGGAATCCGAACGGCACATCTCATCGGCCTGCGGGCCAAACATCGCCCGCCGCGCAGCCGCGACATGCGCATGCCCACACAGCGAGAACAATCGCGGCAGCAAATCCAAAACGTCACTCGGGCTGCGCCCCCTCAGCATCCGCGCGACATCAACGCCTCGGTTCGAGCTCAGCCGCACGTCGCCATCCCGCCCCATCTCGATGCTGATCCGACCTTCGGCAATCATGGCTGACCCTCCGCACCACTGCGCGCGGATCCACCACGAAACAGGTCTCGACGGCTGATTTCTGCCGGAGTTGTCTGACGCGGGGCCTCGGCGTCTGGTGGCTGACCGTCCTCAGACGAAGGTAGTTTGCCAGCCCAGAGGTTGCGCATCTCTGCGTCATCATCCTCTTCTTCGACTTCATCAGGGGCCGCCAGAACCTGAGCCAGCGCTGCTTGGGCTGTCTCAACCGCCGCCTCCTGATCGGAAAACTCAAATACCGGGGAAAACAACGAACAGGACAGGGAATAGCCCAACGCCTCTTCGTGGCCGACAATGAACTCAACTTGTCCGGCGGGCAGCTGGATTTGCCGTTTTTCGCCCACACCGGGTTTCAATTCTGAAAAGCCTTGGGCGTCTTGCGGCAGCAGCATCAGGTTCATGAACCACGGAGTCAGTAGCACCCCAAGGTGAAACTCCTGCCACGGCTCAAAGCCGATGGCCGCAACCGTCAGGTCCGGGTTCAGGATGGGCACACCCTTCATGCGAGTCGCCTCGATCTCGCTATAGAGCGCTTCAAGCTTTTCGCGAAGTTCGGGGCATTGATCCTGCATCAGCCGCTCACCACTATAAAGTCCTGCCGCCGACCATCGCAATTGGGGCACGACCAGTGATCGGGCAGCTTAGCAAACGGCGTCCCCACGGGGATTTGCCAATACTCATCCCCTTCGGCAGGATCATATTGCCACCAGCAAATCTTGCATTCCAGCACAGAACCGTCCTCAAGTTTGGACGTGTCCCCGCCAAACGAGCCGCCGGAAAAACCAGAGATGGCCCCTTCAGTCATTATATATCGCCATGATTTCCATCAGCCTCTCGGCGCTATCGTCAATGTCTTCCTGCGCCGCACACACCACCTCGGGCACCTCAGTGATTTCCATCGAATTGAGGATGATTGTATCCTGCGCGTTGTAATACTGAACCCACCAGACATTGTTGGTCGCGGTCGAGGACACCCGGCAATTGCCATAGCCGCGCGACAGGATGATGGTGCCGCCCACGCCAAGCTTGTCGGCCAGATAGGTCAGGTCTTCCTCGGTGTGGGGCAGCAACGACAGGTTGATCGAATGTGTCGGATCGCCGACCTTTCGCGTGCTGACCTTATCGGCAATCTCGGACAGCAATGACGGGGCATTGAACACCGACGGTGGCAGCGGGTCCTCGGCCTGCGCCGCCTCGCTCTGGGCAAGGGAGAACACCTGATCGCGCACCGCATTTGGCCAAGCCGCAACCTCGATTGTATCGCGCTCGACATCACCGTTTTCGTCGAAATGCAGCACCCGCCAGACACCGGCGAACACGGCTTCCTGTACTTGAATAGACGGACCAGCAACCATCGAAACTTCACCCTCGCCCAGGATCTGATTGATCAGGCCAAGGTCTTCGGGGGCTAGATCGCCCAGCTCCAGAACCGCCGCAGGCGCGCCAATACGGTAGCCCTTCAAAGCCGCAACCAGCTCGTTCAGCCGAGCCTTGCCTGCTTCCATCCCAACCGTATCTTCCGGCTCGGGTGCGATGGGCAGATCGAATGTCGCCATCTCGCGCGGCATTTCCATATAGTCGAGCGCCTGACCGTCATCTTCGGTGGGCTGGGTGCCGGGGCCAACCGCGCCAGGAATTACAAATTCGGTGGACATGTTCAGATCCCTTTTCAGTTGGAGCGGGTCTGCGCGATTGGGGCGCAACCTTCGGGGAATTCAAATTGCGGCGGCGGGGTTGCGTCGCGCGCAAGAATTTCATTGATCTCAGTGACATAGTCGGCCCAATCCAGAACTTTCTGGATCACGCCAAGGTAATGCCCGTCGCGTAGGAAAATCAGCGAGGGAAAGCGGTTAAAGCGATATCGCGTCTGCACTTCGCGTTCGCTACTCCTTTCCAGAACCGCCGCGCTCAGATGCCCGCCCGAGGCTTTGACAATTTCAGGCAGGATGACGGCGACATCGTTCACTTCGACATGGCGATGCCAATCACCGCCTACAAACAACACCATGTCGCCATTTGCCTTGGCAAATTCATCAAGCGTCGCGGCGCTGACCACAGGCAGGCCCTCACGCTCGATAATACTCTCCATCAAGGGGGAAAACATCAGGTCGGTTCCTTTCGATTGGCGGCAGAGTTTTCAATAATGTCGGCAAAGAGGTGATCAATGTCCGCCGTGTCACCGGCCATCACCGCATCGAGCGCGCTCAGCGCATCGGTGAACTTTTGCGCGTCCTGTTCGTCAATCACTTCTCGTGCGGCATCAATAAAGACCAACACCCATGTGCCGACTGGCTGATCGCCGACCAGCATCGTATCGATCCTGCGAACCCCTCCCTGGTAATTGCAAAGCGCATATCCCGCGCCGCTCTCGGCGACCTGCATTGGTAGCCCCATGCACATCAGGTTTGATTCCCGTGCTCGGTGGCCAAGAGGGCATCCATCTCGCCTTCAAAATCCCCTGGTGCTTTCCAGTTTTGATCGTTGAGCAGACGTTCATCACCACTGCGACAGGCAACTTCTTCGGAAGGTCGATCGTTTTCGTAGTGCTCGGAAGTCATGATCGGGCAGGCAATTGTGCTCTCCTGCGAAAGCGGCGTTTCGCGCCTTTCCGGCTTGATGCCAAAATCGGCAAGATAGCCCAAAGCCATCTCTATCGCCGGATCAACCTGTGCCTTGGTTTCCGGGCGCAGACTGCCTCCGAAATCTTCCAGCTCGACTGGCTGCACTCCGATCAACAACAGATGATCCGGTGCATCGTCCATCATTTCTGCCATGGCCAGAACTTCTTGGAATCCTGTCTGATGCAGGCTGACCTTCTTGGCGCCCATGAACTTGGGAACTTCCTCTCCCTCGACACGTTTCATCGTGCCGGGTGGCAGGTCATAATCGACCGCGTCAAACACGATCAGAATGTCAGCGTCGCGCACGTGCTGAACAAGATAAATACCCTGAGTGCCGCCATCCAAAAGTGTGACATTGTCAGGGCACCAGTACTTGCGGTGGAATTCCTCGACCGCGCGCACACCGAACCCCTCATCCGCCCAAAGTAGGTTGCCAATCCCAAGGATCAGAACACTTGGTTGCGCCGACATGATATCCTCCCATGTTTGCCGTATGGCCCGGTGGCCTGTTCGCCCCACAGCCCTGTCGCGGCTTCAACTCCCTTTTGCCAAATGGGGCGCATTGATCTGCCATCCCCAGTGGCGATTTCAATAATGCTTACCGATTCCAAAAAATTTTGGAAAGTTGTTTTCCACCCCCAATATGCAGAGTTTACCTCTTATTTTTGGAAAGAAATGTTACACTCTCCATATCAATTGCAAGAATTCCTTCCAAAAATGGGAAGCGCCGCGCTAAGGCGCGGCGTTCCTGCTTTTGCGAGTGATGGTGGAGGAGCCCCCTTAGTCGTCGGCGGGACGATCA
>DFBW01000053.1:0-3913 GCA_002366775.1 Roseovarius sp. UBA3070
GACGCGCGCGCATCATGGCGCAGAGCTGAGATCAAACGGCGGTCAGTTTCATCCATAATGGCACTTTCTGGCTTCGTTTTGGAAGGTGATAGCCCAAATAGTACAAATTGAGGGGTTTAGATCAACCCATTTCGGAACAATTCTGGGCAAAACACAGTATTTACCTATTGGAGGCCTCCCATGACCAAATGTTACCTGATCGGTGCCCCCGTCGACAGCGGCAAGGCACGCCAAGGCTGTCTGATGGGCCCTGATGCCTACCGTGTGGCCGGTATTGGCGATGCCATCAAAGAACTGGGCCATGAATTGCACGATATGGGCAATCTGTCGCCTGCTCCGGCCAAGGCGCCGGGCTCATTGCCATCACATCTGGTGTGCCCGGATGAAACAATCGGCTGGACCGAAACCTTGATGGCCGCGGCCGAAGACGCGCTGAACAAGGGTGGGTTGCCGATTTTCCTGGGCGGAGATCACAGCCTCTCGCTGGGGTCTGTTGCTGGCGCGGCGCGCTATGCCGCCACGCAAAACCGCCCGCTGTTTGTGTTGTGGCTGGATGCTCATAGCGATTATCACACGCCCCAAAGCACCAGTTCTGGCAACCTGCACGGAACACCATTGGCCTATGTTGCAGGGCAGCCCGGTTTTGATGGCTTCCCCCTGGTGACAACCCCCGTTCCCGAGGATCACATCTGCATCATCGGGTTGCGATCGGTTGACACACCCGAGCGCGAAACCCTGCAAAATTCCAACATCCGCTATCACGACATGCGCGAGATCGACGAAACAGGCATTGCCAAACCGCTTGCCGCATTTATGCAAACCGTCAGAGCGGCAAACGGCATGCTGCATGTGTCACTGGATGTGGATTTTCTTGATCCGTCCTTTGCGCCTGCCGTGGGCACCACTGTTCCGGGGGGGGCCAGCATGCGTGAGGGCCATCTGGTGATGGAAATGATCAGCGATGCCGGGCTGATGACCTCGCTCGATCTGGTCGAGCTGAACCCGTTTCTGGATGACCGCGGCCGCACAGCACAGGTGATGGTGGATATGGCAGGATCGGCCCTTGGCCGTCGTGTGTTCACCCGCCCCACCCGCGCATATTCGTAATTCAAGGAGCTAAAGCAATGATCAATCTGTCCCCCTCCGACAAGGCTTTGGTGCCGTTTGTATCTGTCGACAACATGATGAAACTGATCCACCATGTGGGGCTTGAGGCGATGCTCAAAGGGCTGGCCGATTATATCGAAGCTGATTTCAAACGCTGGGAATTGTTTGACAAAACGCCGCGCGTGGCCAGCCACTCTTCGGAAGGTGTGATTGAGCTGATGCCCACCTCAGATGGTGAGGTCTATGGCTTTAAGTATGTGAATGGCCATCCCAAAAACACCAGCGAAGGATTGCAGACCGTCACCGCCTTTGGCCTGCTGGCGGATGTCTATACCGGCTATCCTGTATTGCTGAGCGAAATGACCATGCTGACGGCAATGCGCACGGCTGCCACTTCGGGGTTGGTCGCCAAATACCTTGCCCCAAAGGGCGCTGATACGATGGCAATGATCGGAAATGGTGCACAGTCAGAATTTCAATCCATGTCCATGAAAGCGATTTGCGGTCTGAAAACTGTACGGCTTTATGACATCGACAAGGCCGCCACCGAAAAAGCCGCGCGCAATCTGGCGGGCATGGGGTTGAACGTGGTTGCCTGCGGCTCAGCTGAGGAAAGCATGGAAGGCGCGCAGATCATCACCACCTGCACCGCCGACAAACAATATGCCACTATTCTGAGCGACAACATGGTCGGCCCAGGTGTGCACATCAACGCCATCGGCGGAGATTGCCCGGGCAAAACAGAATTGGCCCCTGCCATCCTGCACCGTTCGGATATCTTTGTAGAATACCCCGAACAAACCCGTATTGAGGGCGAAATCCAACAACTGGATGCCCAATACCCGGTGACAGAACTTTGGCAAGTGATGAGCGGCACCGCCCAAGGCCGCACCAGCGACAAGCAGATCACTCTGTTTGACAGCGTCGGCTTTGCGATCGAAGATTTCAGCGCCCTGCGGTATGTGCGCGATCAGATTGCGGGCACCGAGCTGTTCTTTGAACTGGACCTACTGGCCGATCCCGATGATCCGCGTGACTTGTTTGGTATGCTCGCGCGCGCGGCTGGCTGAGCCTGCACCACACAACATCTTGCCTCCGGCGGAAGTATTTTGAGAAAGATGAACATGGGCGCCGACCCCCTCTTCATCTTTCTATAAATACTTAAAGAAAGCCCCCGGGCCATCATGGGTGCTGGGGAACGAGAGGGATGACCCGGGGAAACCGGCGGAGTTAGCCGTCGGTCGCAGCCGGGATCAGCCCCTGTTCTTGCCCGGCCACCATCTCTGCATCATCCAATGCGCCATCGTCATTGGTGTCCACTTCGGCGAACGCCTCGGTTGAGACATCGGGAAAGACAGCTTGCACCTCGTCGATGGTCATCATCCCGTCGCCATTGGCATCAATTTCAGTGGCGGCAATGGCCGAGTTGGCCAAAAAGCCGAGGCCCAGCACGATTGCGATGAATTTGGTCATGATATGTCTCCTTAAGACAGATAACTAAACGAAGGCCACATTGCTCGTGATCCTCATGAGTTAAGACGCTGGTTTGCGCGATTGCGTCCCAGGGGAGAGGCCAGGATTGGCGCACGCGCAAAGGTCTGCCGACCGGGCAGAGAAGGAATGGCGGGGCCTTGCCCAAAAAGGCCCATACGCACGCATAAGCGGAAAACGCCTGTTTGAAATACACGGCTATTGGGCGCAAGTTCCGCGCGCAGCCCCACCCCTTAACCGGAGTGACCCCTATGCCCTGTATCCCCCATCTGCCCGGCGATTTTGCCGGTTTGCAGCCCGACCTTTTGCGTGTTGCACGCCACCTGACGGGCAATGCCGATCAGGCTCAGGACCTGAGCCAGGAGGTGTTGTTAAAGGTCTGGCTGAAGCAAGCCCAAGGCAGCGAGATCAAAAACCTGCGCGCCTATGCGATGACCACATTGCGCAACACGTTCCGGCAGTATCTGCGCACCCATCTGCCCGGCACCGAGTTGCAAGACCACATGCTGGTCGCCCCGCCGGGTGTGTTTGCCACATTGGCCCTGCAGGAATTGCAAAGCGCCATTGCACGGCTGCCTGAGGATCAGGCCACATTGATCCGGATGGTTGCCACCGGCGAAACCAGCCCCGCAGATCTGGCCAGGCTGACCGGATTGCCGCCGGGCACGGTGATGTCACGGCTGGCACGCGCACGTGCGCAATTGCGCATTGAGATGGATTTGGAACGCAGCGCCCCGGTGGCCGAGTTGATGTGATCGAGGCGTGATGCGTGCACAGTTAATGGCTTTGCCAGCGCTCAGGGCGAAGCCGCCCCCAATCACCGCATCAAAATGCCCTGCCCCGTCGGCAGTGACATGATCATGCGCTGATTGCGCCCGGCAAAGTCATTCCAGGCGGCGTTTTGCTCCTCGTGGCCGGTCAGGCCATAGTCATCCAACACGATGATGCCTCCGGGTGTGATGCGATCCCAGATTTTCTCAATCGTGCCAATTTCGGCTGAGGTGATGTTCAGATCAATCGAGATATAGCTCAGCAGATCAAACTCCACATCGTCAATTGATCCGGGCAACAACCCCGGCACCAGCACCGCACCGGGATGTGGCGCAAACTGCTTTTTGCAAAAGTCGATGATGTTCACATTGGCCGGATTGCCGGAATACATATTCCGGTTCATCTTGTGCACGCCCTTGAGTTCGGCCTCAGACGCCATTTCCTCGGGGATGCCATCATAGGTGTCGAACAGGAAAAACTTCTTGTCGGAGGCATCAAAATCGGTGTTGCGCAGGATCATCGTGCTCAGCAATCCGGTGTTCAC
>DFBW01000053.1:4046-5618 GCA_002366775.1 Roseovarius sp. UBA3070
TTTTTGCGCACCGCCAGATGATCACCGAAATAATCGTACTTATAAGGTGCTTTGGTCAGTGCTTTGCGCAAACGGCGCACAAGGGCGGTGAACGGGTCCATTTCGGCCTCCGGGGTTTCTTGCCCTCAGCGGGCCTTGAGCACCTGTTTATAGTAATGAATGCGGTTGCCCAAGGTCTCATCCGCACGATGTTTCTGGCGCACATAAGCCAGTTCCGCGCGGCGCAGCTGGGGCGAGACACCCGCGCTCACCTGCCCGTCATGCAGCCGGTTGGCCACCAATGGATCTTCCAGGATATAGGGCGCGCCCAGCTGATCGTAACACCGCTTGTAAAACTCGCCGTCCATCAGCCAGATCAACTGTTCATCAAATTCCAGGCCAAACCCCGCACGGATTGACAGCACCGAGGAGCTGCTGACGGTGTTTTTGCCCAGATACAGATGTGGGTTCAGCTGCGGCACCATCGGATTTTCAAGCGTTTTGCCATCGCGCGTCACGCCCGATCCGCACAGCACCCACTTGGCGTTCATCGTCGAAAACGCATCAGCATGTTGCGCCAGCGCATCGCGTTCACACAGGTAATCATCCTGAAACAACAGCTTTAACACCTGCCCGCGCGCATGGCGCATCGCGTTATTGGTGTTGCCCGAGACCTGCCGCTTGCCGGTGCGATTGTCCAGCCGGGTGATATCCAGCCGGTCGATATACGCCTTGCAGATCGTTGCCACACCATCATCATCGGATTGATCCGACACGATAACCTCGAAATCCTCAAAGCTCTGCTGCAACAGATGCTCAAAACTCTCCAGCAGGAACTCTGCACCCTGCCCGCCCATGGCATAGGCCGGGATACAGATGCTGATATAAGGTTGGCGGCTCATGGGATTTGATGTGCCTTAGCTTCCCGCACGCCGCAACTAAAAAACGAGCGTTCCATGCGCATCCAGCCCGGAATCAAGCCGCAGGCGCCGGGCCATCGTCAGCCCCCGGCTATGGTAGGCCTGCCCAATCAAAAGAAAAGCGGGGGATCCGCGATGGACCCCCCGTTGAGTTTCGCCGTTCAGGCTCAGTTTTCTGTACCGCCCGGTTTCTGCCTGCGGCCTGAACGTCGTCCGGGGGCGAGCGCACCCGCCCCGTGTAAGAATGGGAGAGGCCATCCCTCACCCCACCCTGTCCCTCGGCCCCGCACTGGCTGTGCGTGTGGCCTGTCTGTTCGTCGGGGGCGGGCTGTCGCTGGTGGAGATCCAGCCCATATGCCCCCTACATGCCCCCACCTAGGAAGCACGATTGCTTTACGCCACCTGCCTGCCCTGCGGCACCGGTCCGGCGGTTTCAAACTCCGCCACACACTCCGGAAACAGCACGCGGCTAAAGAGGATTTTGAACTCCTCGCCGTCTTGTGTGCGCACCGTGGCGTGGGTTGAGGCGTTCATCACCACCCCGGCCAGATTGGGCGGGACGGCCAATTGGCCTGTCCCATGTGTGCCATGCAACGTCACCTCGATCTGGAGCGGCTCACTTGTGATGCCGTCGCATTCGACCGTGGCGGTGTAGCTCATCTTGGTCATGGTG
>DFBW01000292.1 GCA_002366775.1 Roseovarius sp. UBA3070
GCTTCGTCGTGGAGTAACGCGATGCGCGACTGGCCCGCGCTTATTGCGGGAAGTTCCTGGGCCTTCTGGTCGTCATTTCCGACCTTGGCGATTAAACGAGCGGCCAACAGAACGGTTGAAAACACCGGCTCCAGGACAAGATGGCGTCCGAGGCTGCGCATGAGAATGCCAACATCGGTTGCATCCCCTCCCATGCCGCCAAATTCCTCTGGCATTGGCAGGCCTAGCCACCCCAGATCGGCAAATTTCTGCCAGCGTTCGATCAGATACCCGGTATCAGAGGCCAATGAACTGGCGCGCTGCTGAAAGTCGTATTCCTTTTGCAAGACAGCAAGAATACTTGCTTCAAACATCGTATGCTGCTCATCAGTCTCGAATCCGCTGGTGACTTGAACATCATGATCTAGGGCCATGCTGGCTACTCCTTTGACATTTGGAATTTGGGTTCATTCGTTAACTTCAACAGGGTCGCAATGTGGTGGCGCCAAAGAAACCGAAACGCCGACATCGGGTTCTTTGGCATGAGACCAAGGCGACCTACTTTGTCATGACGGCATCTATTGCCACAACTCCGGCACCGGCTTCGCGCACGAGCAGTGGGTTCACCTCAATTTCCTGAATGCCAGGAGACAACGCCATAGCTGCGTTCGACACAGCGGCAATGGCTGCCGTGGCGGCCGCAACATCGGCTTTGGGGCGACCCCGATAACCTTCAAGCAAGGGATAGGCGATCAGTTCTGACAACATTTCACCTGCCAGCGCGCTGTCCACCGGTAACAGGCGATGGGTCACATCTTTGTAAATCTCAGTCAGCACACCGCCCAGACCAACAGTCAACGCCTGTCCAAAAACTGAATCTGTGGTGACACCGACGATAAGTTCGCTCACCCCGGATGACATGCGCTGAACGAGGACACCGTCGATTTTGGCATCGGGCGCATTTGCGGATGCCGAGGCAAGCACATCGCGCACCCCGGAGCGCACGGCGGCTTCGTCGTTAAGAGAAAGCCGCAGCCCGCCGATTTCGGTTTTGTGCAAGATATCGGCGCTCAGAATTTTGATCGCAACCGGAAAGCCCAGTTCGACCGCTGCCGCAACGGCTTCGTCTTCGTCCTTGGCCACCCGTTCTGGCATTTCGGGCAAGCCGTAACTTGCCAGCAGCTGCTTGGAGTCGAATTCATTTGGGATGCTGGTCAGTTCAGCCTTGTCGTACAGGGGTTTCGCGTTCCGTTGCGCGGCCCATTTGGCGGCTCGCTCTCGCCCTTCAAGCCAGTTGCAAAACGGTCCAAGCGCCTCTACGGCGCGCCTGGTGTCGTCAAATACCGCGATGCTTGCAGCCCTCAGATCGTCCCGGCAAGTAGCCTGCGCAGTATCAATGACAACAAACAGCTTGTCGGACTGATTTGAGGCCTCAATGATCGTATCGGCCATCCTGTCGAGAAGATATCCGGGTATGTATAGCACAACGACGTCAACTTGATCACAATTGGCCACCGATGCCAGAGCGTCAGGGAAAAACCCCGCCTTATTGGCAATGTTTCCGGTCACATCAACTGGGTTCGAAACCATACCATAGTCAGGAATGCCGCTGCGCAGCACGTCCTGAACATCCTGTGGAAAGTCAGGCACGTCCAGTCCGGCCCCAACCATCTTGTCTGCCAGAACACCACCAAGCGCCCCGGAAATCGACATCACGGCCATGCGGCGCCCGCCCGTGCGGTGACGATACCCTGTCAGATAGGCAAGGTCTGCCAGTTGCGGGATATCGCGCGCCTGAATGACGTTAAGCTGGGCAAACGCGGCCTGTGAAATGGCCATGTCACCAGCCAATGCAGCCGTATGGGATCGAATGGCTTCCGAGCCTTTTTCAGTTTCCCCGGCCTGAAATACGATCAGCGGCTTGTTGCACCGCGACATCTCAAGCGCCGCATCGATGAAACCCGGCCCGTCGCGAAGTTGCTCAATATAGGCAAGCACTGTATCGGTGGCTTCGTCTTGCGCCAGGAACTCAAGGTAGTCCGACATGTCAAGACATGCTTCGTTGCCGGTATTCAGGAAATGGCTGACCGGAACACCAAGATCGCGCGACCCCGAGAAAAGTGTCGCGCAGACATTTCCGCTTTGGCCGATGATGCTAACCCGGCCTGGCTCTTTTTGCACAGGGGCCGATTTGAACACAGAGGCAAAGGCGGTGTAGGCGTGTTTATTGAGGTTGGCAAAGCCGACGCAATTTGGCCCGGCAATAGCCATTCCGCTTTTTGCGGCGAATTCTTCAAGCTCGGTTTGCAGAGCCTGTCCGGCGTCGCCTGCCTCGNNGCCTCGGCAAAGCCGGCGGCATAGATTATCGCCGCGCGCACCCCCAGCGCATGACAGCGTTCAAGCATCGCCGTCACGCCCGGCGCTGCTACCGCGAGGACAGCCAGATCTGGCACCGCGGGCAGCGATTCGATATCCGGATAACATTTGTAGCCGAATACCTCTTCGTATTTGGGATTGACCGGATACACCGCACCGGGGAATTCGAAATGCCGCAAAATGTCGAGTGGCATGCCGCCAATTCGACCCGCGTCATTGCTGGCCCCTATGAGTGCGATAGAATCCGGTTGCAGTAGCGGATCAAGACGATGTGACATTCGAACGTCCACGGCTGATTGCTCCATCTAGTCCGGACTGGGTCGCCTCTTTGAATGCTTCCGTTTTGTGGCTTAGCTGATGCGTGTCAAAATGCGCCGAAAGGGAAACTCTGAACCCTTGCGCGTCATAGGTCCGGTTCAGCGACTTTTTCAACATGCGCAGGATGAAAGGGGATGCCTTCGAGATACGCTCGGCCAGGGCCAGCGTCTCGGCTTCGAGTTGATCAAGAGGAACAACGCGGTTCACCATGCCCATTTCGCGTGCTTCCTCGGCGCCAACCGGCGTTCCGGCAAACAGCATTTCTTTTGCTTTGCGCAGACCAAGAACCCAAGGGTGGATCAGAATTTCAACCGCAGCGCCAGCCAGCGTCTGAACGACCGGATCGGCGAAAAAGGCATCTTCCGAAGCAACAATCAGATCACACATGTTAGCCACCATGAAGCCGCCGGCAATACATCCGCCCTGAACCTGGGCGATGATTGGCTTGGGAAAGTCCCACATGCGCATGCAGTAGTCATAATAGCGCTTTTCTTCGTAGTCCCAGCGCTCTTCCACGGTAAAGGCGGCCCGATCGGCCTGACCTTCCTTCAGGTCATGTCCCGAGGAAAAATGAGGTCCCTTGCCAGCCAGAATTACCACATGAACCGCTTCATCTTTTTGCGCTTCAACCAATGCATCGTCGAGCTCGTCCAGCATCCGCATGCTTTGGGCATTGCGCGCGCCTTCGCGGTTAAACCAGATGCGGCGCACGGCGCCAATTTGTTCAATCAGTAAAAGGGGTTCAGACATTTAAGTTCCTCCGATGCCGATCTGGATCGGCGGGTTTAAGGATGATGGTCAGGTTAGTCTTGTGCGTGTAGTACAGTTTTTGATTTATGTGATTTCCAGTTCCAGCTAAGCACCCGACTGGGGCCAGCGGGGGATGTAGGAAACCGATTTGTTGTGTCTGTTGGCATTGCCTATGCCTTGTGCCATTTGATTTTTTCCAACGGAACCATTTATGTCCGAATGTCCGGACCTTTATATTCCACTCTCCTTCCGAGTGTCAAATAATTCGTTTGCAATGAGGAACGGCCACACAGCATCATCGGGAACAAGTGCCCGATGATGGTTTTATATCAGATGGGTGATACCTGCCCGGCATGGGGGCTCTGGTGAGGTGCGTGATACCCAGGTTCACTGCCCGGGCGCTGTACCTGCATGCGCCAGCCCTGGTCTATCGGCAACGAGACACTATCAGCTAACTTTAAGCCTACAGTTTCGTTTTCGCAGATGTCGGTGGTGTGTCCGGCCAAAAAGCGATTTCGTAGACGCATACAAACCTGGCAGATCTGGATGCTGCGGGTTTTATCTTCTGATAGGATGATCAAAGTGTATGGCTAAGGCCAGCACTTTACTCTCAAACATAAAAACGCCCCGGCTGCGCAGAGGTACAGCCGGGGGCGTTTTGTTGGGGCAGCGCGACGTCAGCTTTGCAGATAAGCCTCAAGGCTGTCATCCAATGCATCTTTCCACGGCGTGTGGTGTGCCGGGGCCTTTTTGCCCGTCATCGGCGAGGTATAGCCGTGGTTTCGGAAGGTCATGATGCCGTTCTTCTTGTGCTTCTTCCACTCAAAGAAGGCCTGACAGGCCGCTTCCACATCAAAGCTGGGGTAATCTGTCTCGTCGATCAACTCTTGAACATAAGCCCCCTGATAGCGGATGGCGGCATAATCGTCTTCGCCTGCATCTTCCTGGGCAACACGGCGCACCGGATCGGCCTCCATATCGGCCTGAGAGGGCAGGGCGATCTTGCCCATGATCTGATCGCGCACCCACCAGGCTTGTGCATCAAACATGTTGAAGGTGAACCATTGGTCCTGCATGCCCAGATAGAACATTTTGGGGTTTTTGGTCCAGACAACACCTTTGTACAGATCGGCGGCTGCCAACCGGTTGGCGGTTTTCAGGCGCAGGTCATCGGGCAGGAAATTGAAGTGATGGCGATAGCCGGTGCACAGGATGATCGCATCTATGTCGCGTGTTGTGCCATCTTTGAAATGTGCGGTGCGCCCCTCAACTTTGACCAGTGCGGGCACTTCGGCCCAATTGTCGGGCCAGTCATAGCCCATGGGCGCAGTGCGATGCGCCACAGTGATAGATTTGGCCCCGTATTTCCAGCACTGAGAGCCGATGTCCTCGGCTGAATAGGACGTGCCCAGCAGCAGGATATCCTTGCCTGCAAATTCGCGGGCGTCGCGGAAATCATGGGCATGCAGAACACGGCCGTTGAAGCTCTCAAAACCCGGATAATACGGTACATTCGGGGTTGAGAAGTGACCAGATGCCACGATCACATGATCAAACTCTTCGGCGGTTTCTGTGTCATTTTTAGTGTCGCGGGCTGTTACGGTGAACAGTCCCGTTGCCTCATCAAAGCGCACATCACGGATCAAATGATTGAACTTGATCCAGTCACGCACGCCGGCTTTCTCCACCCGTCCCTTGATGTAATCAAACAGCACGGCGCGTGGCGGATAGCTGGCGATTTCGCGGTTGAAATGCTCATCAAAGGTGTAATCGGCAAATTCTAAGCCCTCTTTCGGGCCGTTCGACCACAAATAGCGATACATTGAGCAGTGGCAGGGCTCGCCATCCTCATCCACGCCGGTGCGCCAAGTGTAGTTCCACAGGCCGCCCCAGTCAGATTGCTTTTCATAGCAAACCACCTCGGGGATATCTTCACCGTTCTTTTTGGCAGATTGAAAGGCCCGCAGCTGTGCCAACCCGGAGGGGCCAGCGCCGATCACGGCGACACGTTTGTTGGACATTGTTTTCTCCCTTTAGGACTAAACCAAATTTTGTTATTGGTTCTATTGGTCCACTCAAATAAACCAATGACGGGACCAATATGTCAAATACATTCGGCCTTGTGCATAATTTCTTCTGGGGGAAAGATGCAGGACCAAGGCAGCTGAAAGATAAAAAAACGTGGCACCTTCTAGCTTTGCACATCAAATGGCCATTCGCGGTGCGATGCCGCGATTGTCGGTGGAAATGGCCAATACGGTAAATGTCGGCTTTCTGGCACCCTTGTCAGGGCAGGCCGAATCCTGGGGTTTGCCAGGTTTGCACGGCTGTCGCATTTGGGAAAACTGGGTGAACAAGGCGGGTGGGCTGCTGATTGGCGGGCGCCGCTATCCGATCCGTATTCATGCGTTTGACTGTGGTGATGATCCTGCATCGGCCCGCAATGGTGCACTGCAATTGGTCCAAACCTACGACGTCAAACTTATGATGATGCTGGGCGGTGACAGCTTTAGCGCAGCCGCGGATTTTCTGGCTGACCGGCGGATTTTGACCTCAACCCTTTTGCCATCAGACCTGTCGCCGGACACGCGCTATGTCATTGCCCCATCCGAGGTGCATCCGATCTATGTGGTCACCGCAGTTAATTGGCTGGCCCGCGCCAAACCTCAGCTGAAAACTGTCGCCATGTGCAGTCAGAAAGATGGTATGGGGCTGCCGTCACTGGCCACATATCGCGCCGCTTTCAAGGCCTCAGGGCGCGACGTGATCAAAGAGGTACAATACCCGGCCCAAGGTGGTGATCCCGCTGCAATTGTGCAGCCGATGCTGGATGCAAACCCGGATATTCTGTGTTGGTGCACCAGTTACACCCCAATGGTGCACGCATTTACCAAATACGCCTATCAGGCAGGTTACACCGGGCAAATCCTGTCTTGCACGATGGATCAATATGACGTGCTGATCACCAAAACCAGCGCCGAATTTATGGAAGGCGTGATCTTTCAGTTCCCTGATTTTGACGACCCTGCATTGCGCGAGAAGGCATTTTTCTTCAATCAACCCAATGTGTTCTATGAGGAATATAACACCCTTTTCCCAGGCAGATGGTCCGCCGTTAGCTGGGAATACGCCGCCATTCTGGATATCTGGCATGCGGCTGTGGACAAGGCCGGCTCTCTCGGCACGGTCTCGGTGATGGCGGCAATGAAGCAGCTGGGCCATGTCACACATGCCTTTGGCCCCGCGCAATGGTGGGGCACCGAGATATTTGGCATCGACAATGCGTTAGTCGGGGATTGGCCGGTGGTGCAGGTGCAAGACAGCAAGGCCCGGATCGTTGGGTTTGAATCCATTCCCGATTGGTTAAACCAGCACAGCGACCTGCTACGCGCCGAGATGTTGGACCTTGGGCAAATGTGGGATCAGCGGGTTGGGCACGCCAACACAAGCCCCACCCTGGGCGCGCGGATCATTCAGGCCGCAGGGGGCGATTAATCGTCCTGCAGCAGCAGTTTTTGCTCTTCGATCAGGTGAAGTTTAACAAACTCCACCGCCGAGGCCACATCGCGTGACCCAATCGCATTAAACAATGTGTTAAAGCGTTTCTGATAATCCTGAATCCGTTTTGGCGTGAGGTTGCGCCGCCGCAATTTGGTGCGAAAACTGGCGCGGTATGTATCAATTGTCAGCCGATAGCACGACGCCAACAAAGGGTTGCCCGTACCTTTGGCGATCTGCATGTATAGCTGTTCTTCAAGGTCGATAAACCTGTCAACATCGGTTTGCACGGCCTCAATCCGCGACAGGGTTTCTGCCAGTTGGCCCAATTGCCGCGGAGTCATATTGATCACCGCCAGGCGCACCATTTCCGGCTCCAGAATGCCGCGCACCACCAGATGGTCCAATGGGCTCATATCCTTGGCGACAGAATTGTCCGGGGCGATTTCAGGTGGTGAAGACCGATATGTAACAAAGCTGCCAGATCCCGCGCGTCGGCGGATCACATTTTGTGCTTCCAGCACGTCCAGCGCCTCGCGCACAGTGTTGCGGGCCACACCCAGATCAGAGGCAAGCGTGCGCTCTGATGGCAGGCGTGTATCCAGCGGATATTCCTCGGCTTTGATGCGTGCAAACAGCGTATCAATGACGATCTGCGCCGTGGCCCCGATCGGTTGGGCGGTCTGGTTCGGTTCAGCTTTCAACAGCTTGTTCATCTCACCCTCAGTTCATGGCGGCCTCGCAGGTTTATACCAGTTTGCCACGAAAAGAACCAATTAAATGCACAGACGGCAAAATTGGTTCTTTTTCTAACCGCGCGGCAGGCTCATACCGGGGTCATACGGTGAGGGCGCAATGATGCGCGCCGGGGTCAGTTGACCTATGATGTCAATGTCCAGCGCGCTACCTTGGGTGGCAAGTGCCGGGTCAACAAAGGCATAGGCCAGGTTTTTCTGCACCCTATGACCATAATCACCGGATGTGACTGTGCCGACCACCTTGCCATCCAGCATCACTGATGCCCCACCATGAGCAGGGGCCGTGGTGCTTTGCACCTCCAGCGTGACCAGTTTTCTTGTCACTCCGGCGGCATGTCGCGCCAAAAGCGCGGTTTTGCCAATGAACTCTGGTTTATCCAGTTTTACAAAACGCCCGAGGCCGGTTTCAAACGGGTCAAATTCAGTCAGAATATCAGATTTCCAATGCAAAAAGCCTTTTTCCATGCGCATGGAGTCGACGGCGCGGGCGCCAAACAGTTTCAGGTCATGGGCCTCACCGGCCTGACGCAGCGCAAGATATGCGGCATAGAGATGCGCGTTAGTAACATGAATTTCATAAGCTAACTCTCCTGAAAAGCTGACAGAAAACACGGTGGCTGGGGCAATACCGATGAAACATTCACGCGCGCTGAGCCAAGGAAATGCCTGTGATGACCAATCCGCCCGGCTGAGCATTTGCATCACCTCGCGTGATTTGGGACCGGCCAGTACAAGGATGGTCTGATCGTTGGTGAGCGAGCGAATGTGCACATCTTCATCGTCGCGCAGATGCTGCGTAAGCCAATCCATATCATGCCATTCAGCCGCCGCAGCAGAGCCGTACCAGACACGGCCATTGGTCAGATTGGCGAAAGTTGCTTCGCCCTTGAGCATCCCGTGATGATTGAGCAGATACCCTAACCCCACGCGCCCCGGCTTGCGGGTGACAGGGCCACAGATCATCCGGTCAAGAAAATCATGAACGTCTGAGCCGGTCAGCTCGAATCGGTTGAAACCATTCACCTCGGCCAGCCCAACTGCGGATTGAATGGCATGTACCTCAGTTTTAACAACGTCCTTTACTCCGTTGAACTTAAACGAATGTTCCTCGGTGAATTCAGGCATCGGTTTGAAATAATCAGCACGTTCCCAGCCGTTGACCACGGTGAATTCCGCGCCTTCGGCCGCCAATATAGGAGTCAGAGGTGTGGTTTTTGCAGGTCGCCCGGCGGGGCGATGCTCGTGGGGGAAATGAAATCGAAACTCGTTTTGATAGTCTTCGACAGCTTTCAGAGCACACAGTTCCACATTGCCATGACCTGTAAAACGACGCGGGTCTATAACCCAGGTGTCATAACATGCCTCGCCGTGTACAATCTGCTGAGCCAGCAGCCAGCCATGACCGCCACCTTCCCCAAGTCCAGCGCGCAACCCTATGATACAAAACGCATTTCTTTTTCCGGGGATTGGGCCAACCAAGGGCGCACCATCAATCGTATAGGTGATTGGGCCATTGACCACCGTATGAATGCCCACGTCCATCAACGCAGGCATCCGCGCAAAGGCACCTTCCAGTACATCCGTCACCCGGTCCAGATCATCAGGGCAAAG
>DFBW01000023.1:0-5452 GCA_002366775.1 Roseovarius sp. UBA3070
TGCGTTTGTTGATGGTGCACACCCGCGCGCAGGAAAACGCCGCCGATCAATCTGGATTGCGCTATATGGCCAATGCCGGGGTTGACCCGCAAGGCGCCGTTGACGTGATGGAGATTTTTCGCGGTCAGGAAGCGCTGTCGGCCTCGCGCCAGGACGCCTATGCGCGCACGCATCCGCTGTCGTCAGATCGCTACCGCGTGGTGAAACGTCTGGCCACTGGCTATGCTGGACGCGCCAAAGAAAACCCCAAGGTCGACTATTGGTTTGCGCGCGCCAAGGGCAAGCTCTCGGCCTTTCAGCGCTCTCCCAAATGGACCCTCAACCGGGCAGGCGAATACGGGTTTCAAGACGTCAAACTGATGCGTCAGGCCGTGGCCTATCACCGCCAGTCAAACCTGCGTAAGGCGCTCAAGGCTATGGACGGGGCCATCGCCGCGCGCCCCAAAGACCCCTATTACCGCGAATTGCGCGGCCAGATCCTGATGGAAAGCCGGCAGATCAAATCCGCCATTTCTGCCTATGGTCAGGCGGTGAATCTGGCCCCGAACAATGCGCTGATCCTTGGCTCTTATGGCCGGTCTCTGCTGGCCGGTGGGCAGGTGAAAAAAGCCGCGCAAGTGCTTGAAAAATCTCGTGCCCGTGATGGGCGTGATCCCCGCGTTGTGCGCGATCTGGCTGCCGCCCACGCCAAGCTGGGAAACAACGGCATGGCGGCGGTTTTGACAGCAGAACGCTATGCCATGTCGGGTCGGCTGAAAGACGCCGGCATTCACGCCAAACGCGCCTCGGATTTGCTGCCGCGTGGATCTGCCGCTTGGCAGCGCGCGCAAGATGTGCTTTCTGCGGCCAAAGCCGCCCAAAAGAAACGGAGATAACCGCCATGATCCGCCCTTGCCTCACTGCACTGGCCACGTCCCTTTGCCTGACCCTACCCGCTCAGGCATTGGATATCGTCGGCATGACCGAAGCCGAGCGCACGGTGTTTCGCGCCGAAGTGCGTGCCTACCTGCTGGAGAACCCGCAGGTGATCATGGAGGCCGTCGCCGTGTTAGAGCAACACGAACAAGTGGCCCAGAAACAAACAGATGTTGATCTGGTATCAGCCAATTCCGCTGATTTGTTCAATGACGGATATTCATGGGCTGGTGGAAACCCTGAGGGTGATATCACCTTGGTCGAATTCATGGATTACCGCTGTGGCTATTGCCGCAAGGCCTTTGACGAAGTCGAACAGTTGATCGAACTCGACGGGGATATCCGCTTTGTCATCAAAGAGTTACCCATCCTTGGCGAAGAAAGTGAGCTGTCTTCGCGCTTTGCCATTGCCACCCTTCAACTGGCCGGGGACGAGGCATATAAAGCCACACATGACGCGCTGATCACCTTCAAGGGGCCGATCAATGACACGTCTTTGGGCCGGATTGCAGAGACACTTGGCCTTGATGGGCCTGCCATCCTGGACCACATGAACAGCGATCAGGTGACCGGTGTGATCACCAAAAACCGCGAGCTGGCGGGGCGCATGCAAATCTCAGGCACGCCGTCATTTGTGATGGATGACCAGATGCTGCGCGGCTATCTGCCTTTGGAGGGGATGATGCAAATGGCCGAGGAAATTCGGGCGAATTAAAGTTAGCGTTTTCACCTCCCGGGCCATTGGCAGTCCCCGGGGTGGCGATCCTGATAGACATTCTGAAGCACTTTATCTCGGCTAAAGCGTTTCGCGTAAAACCTGAATCAGAGGTTTTGCCTGAAACGCCCGCAACGTTCATATGTTGCGGAGCGCATTGTCTTTTCCCTGCCTCAGGTTAAAGGCGATACGCTTTAATCCGCGCGCAGAAAATACGAGGCACCGCCATCAGCCATATCGCCAGCCCATAGAGGGGGGCTGACGATGGCCCGGGGCCTGCGGCCTGTTAACCGGGCTGGGGTAAATCAGCCCCCTACTCCGCTGCTTGCGTCTCGGATTCGGTGCCCGCTTCAATCGCCTCGGCACGCTTTTCGACCTCTTCAACGATGTGATCGACCATCTGTGCATTGCTCAGTTTATGGCTGGCCTTACCCGCCAGATAGACCATGCCAGACCCTGCCCCGCCGCCGGTAAACCCGACGTCGGTCATCAATGCCTCGCCCGGCCCGTTGACCACGCAGCCAATGATGCTCAGGGACATAGGCGTCTTGATATGTTCCAGCCGTTTTTCAAGCGTTTCAACGGTGCGGATCACGTCAAACCCTTGCCGTGCGCAGCTCGGGCAACTGATGATATTCACGCCGCGATGGCGCAGCCCAAGCCCTTTGAGGATCTCATAGCCAACCTTCACTTCTTCCACCGGATCAGCACTCAGGCTGACACGAATGGTATCTCCAATCCCCATCCAAAGCAGGTTTCCCATCCCGATGGCCGATTTCACTGTGCCGGTTGTCAGGCCTCCCGCCTCGGTGATCCCCAGATGAATGGGCGCGTCAGTGACATCGCCCAATTGTTGATAGGCCGCGGCGGCCATGAACACATCTGACGCCTTGACCGAGATTTTGAATTCATGAAAATCATGGTCCTGCAAAATGCGAATATGATCGAGGCCAGATTCCACCATCGCATCGGGGCATGGCTCGCCGTATTTGTCCAAAAGATGCTTTTCCAAAGACCCGGCATTGACGCCGATCCGCATGGAGCATCCATGATCGCGCGCCGCTGAAATCACCTCGCGTACGCGGGCCTCATTGCCGATATTGCCCGGATTGATCCGCAGACACGCCGCACCGGCCTCGGCCGCCTCAACCCCGCGTTTGTAGTGGAAATGAATATCGGCCACGATGGGAACGGGGCTTTCTTTCACGATATCTTTCAATGCCTTAGAGCTGGCCTCATCCGGCACAGACACCCGCACAATATCCGCGCCCGCATCCGCCGCAGCCTGCACCTGCGCCACGGTTGCGGCCACATCGGTGGTGTCGGTGTTGGTCATGGTCTGCACAGTGATCGGCGCACCGCCTCCCACAGGCACATCACCCACATAAATGCGGCGGCTTTCGCGGCGCTCAATATTGCGCCAGGGACGGATGGGGTTATGGGTCATGGAGCGGGCCTGTCAGATTGCCAAAGACGTCACATCACACATAGGGCAGCTGTGCCCCTGTCGCAATCTTGTGACTGTTGATTGTTACTGTTGAGGCTGTGCAGTTGTCTGCAATTCGGCCACATAACGCTCAAGATCGCCGTCTTGGGTGATGTCGGCAACCGCATAGGCCTCCATGAGCGAGGCGCTTGCCAAAGACAAATTCGATGTGACCGAGCCATTCGGCCCCGCAGGTCCATAATGTTGGCCATTCACGGTGAAATAGATGGCACCGCTTTCGCCGACACGCAGGGTTGGCGGCTCTTCGGTGGCGGGCACATCATAGGTGTCACCGGCGTTCATGATCGCCTCATAAATGACGCTGCCATCGGCACCACGCACCCGCACCCAAGCGGCACGCACGGCGACCAATTGCAGGCCGGGGCGCGCATTGGCCAAAACCTGCGGCTGAGGGCCAGCCACCTGGTTTTCAGCCAGCACCAACGTGCTGTCACGATCAGCTGACGGCAAATCTCGGCTCAGCGTTCCACCACGGCGTGGATCAAGGGTTGAGATCGGCGCATCACGCGCGACCATGACCGGAACATCCAGCGCCTCGGGGCGGTAAAGCCGGTCAAGGACTTCATCGCTGGGCGGTTGAAATGACGTGATCGTATCAGGGGTGATCACGTCTTCATTCTCAATCGCCATCCCGGCAAGAGGATCAAGATCAACCAGAACATCCGGCGTGTTTTCAACAGGAGCCACAGTCACGCGCTGCACTTCGTTCAGCACCGAATACCCGCCATATCCGATGGCCCCAATCAAGGCGAACAACACCAAAGCCGAGCCAATGGCACCCGGTTCAATGCGCGCCAGAAAGCTTTCGGATGCGGGCAAAAACGGTGTGGCAGAGGCCATCAGTGGATCGGTTTCGCGGGCTTTGCGGGCAATGCGGTCATTCGGTTTGCGGATCGAGGAGGCCTCGGCCGACATACCATGTGCGATGGAAAAGCCGCTTTCGGTGCAAAAAGAGCGAAACGCGCGGTCCGGATCCATGTTCAGATAGCGGGCATACGACCTGACATAACCGGGGATGAAACCAGGGGTGTCAAAGGCATCAGGATCGGCGTTTTCGATGGCGGCAATATAGTTGGCCTTGATGCGCAATTCACGCTCGACATCCAGCAGGGATTTACCAATGGTGGCACGTTCACCGCGCATCACATCCCCCAAACGCAGGTCAAAATCGTCGAACCCCTTAGGATCAACGTCTTCAACGATCTGTTTACGTTTGGATCGGCGCCCGATCATCTGTCCCGCCTCATGAGTGTCCCTGGGCCGCTTACCACTACCGAAAGTCCCGATTCGGATACTGCCCCGTTTATTTTGGGTAAGTTACCATACTGCAAGGGATTATGCACGGTTTGAGGCAGCGGCAGGGCCAATTGGGGGAAATCGGCACGATTCAGCCGAAGTCAGGCGCTGAGCTCAGAGCGGTTCAATGCACAATGGCTCCAAAGTGCGTCCATGGCATGAACCAGCGCATCCATTTCATCGGGGCCGTGCACGGGCGACGGTGTAAACCGCAACCGCTCGGTGCCGCGTGGCACCGTGGGGAAATTGATCGGCTGGACGTACATGCCATAGCCCTCAAGCAGCATATCGCTCAGCTTCTTGGTGTGCACCGGATCGCCCACGATCACAGGCACAATATGGCTGCCATGATCCACGATCGGCAGGCCCAACCCTTTGAGACGGGTTTTCAGAATCCTGGCCTGGGTCTGGTGCTTTTCGCGCAAAGCCTGATCGCGTTTCAAATGCGCAACCGAGGCCGCAGCACCGGCCGCCACAGCGGGCGGCAACGATGTGGTAAAGATGAACCCCGGCGCATAAGACCTTACAGCATCACACATTTTGGCCGATGCGGCGATATATCCACCCATCACGCCATAGGCCTTGGCCAATGTACCATTGATGATATCCAGACGGTGCATCACGCGGTCTCGTTCCGCCACACCTGCCCCGCGCGGGCCATACATGCCCACGGCGTGCACTTCGTCAATATACGTCAGCGCGCCAAATTCGTCGGCCACATCACACATCGCCTCAATCGGGGCGAAATCGCCATCCATGGAATAGATCGATTCAAAAGCAATCAGCTTGGGCGCATCCGGATCATCCGCGGCCAACAGCTCGCGCAGGTGATCCAGGTCATTGTGTCGGAAAACCCGCTTGGCCCCGCCATTACGGCGCACGCCTTCGATCATGCTGGCGTGGTTCAACGCGTCAGAATAAATAATCAATCCGGGAAACAGCTTGGGCAGAGTGCTTAACGTGGCATCATTGGCAATATAGGCGCTGGTGAACAGCAATGCCTGTTCTTTGCCATGCAG
>DFBW01000023.1:5589-7153 GCA_002366775.1 Roseovarius sp. UBA3070
GATCCGTCAGGACGGCGCCATGTGGCGTGGGGGAACTGGCCATTTTTACGTTCGATATCAATGAAGGTCCGATACCGGCCTTCGTCATGCAAACGGGCAATCGCCTCATCCAGCTTTGCGGTATAGTCCACCGACATCCCCTCTTCGTCTTTTTAGCACCGGTCATTCCCTGACGTATGCAACTCTGTGCATATATGTCCGCAGAGCGTTGTACCAGTTATAACTTTCATACCCTGCCTGTAACACACTACAAATAGACAAGGTGCCGCACTTTGACTTTGATCAAGTTTCTGGACAGTGCCGCGCGCGCTGTTACGCTCCGCATAAAATTGACATCCAGATGAGGCCAACACATGTCCCTAGACGCCATTTTATCCCGCATTGACGACCAATTACCTAATGCCATTGAGCGGCTGACAGGCTTGTTGCGCATTGCGTCGATCTCAACCGATCCGGCCTATGACGATCACTGCCAAAGGGCTGCTGATTGGTTGGTGTCTGATTTGCAAAGCATTGGAATAGATGCCAAAAAACGTGAAACACCCGGACAGCCAATGGTGGTTGGCCATATGGATGGCCCCGGTCCACACCTGCTGTTTTACGGCCATTATGATGTGCAGCCGGTTGATCCGCTGGATTTGTGGAACTCGGATCCGTTTGACCCAAAACTGGAAGATACGCCCGCCGGTCAGGTGATCCGTGGGCGCGGCTCATCTGATGACAAAGGCCAGTTGATGACCTTCGTTGAGGCCTGCCGTGCCTACAAAGACGTAAACGGCACATTACCCTGCAAGATCACGTTCTTTTTTGAGGGCGAAGAGGAATCAGGGTCGCCCTCACTGATTCCCTTTATGAAAGACAACGCCGCCGAGTTGGGTGCGGATATCGCGCTGATCTGTGACACCTCCATGGTGTCCCCTGGTGTGCCGTCGATTGCCAGCCAACTGCGCGGGATGCTGAAGGATGAGTTTACCCTGCATGGCCCCACCATTGATCTGCACTCTGGTCATTATGGCGGCCCTGCGCTGAACCCGCTGCGGGAAATCTCGCGCATTATCTCTACCTTTCATGATGATACCGGTCGTGTGGCCATTGACGGGTTTTATGAAGGGGTGCACGAGGTGCCCGCTGATCTGCTGCGCCAATGGGAGGACTGCGGGTTTGACGAGCAAACCTATCTCAGCTCGGTTGGCATGACCCAGCCGCATGGCGAACAGGGCTATTCCACCCTCGTTCAGCAATGGGCGCGCCCCACATTAGAGATCAACGGCCTCTGGGGCGGCTATCAGGGTGCGGGAACCAAAACCGTGATCCCAGCCGAGGCACATTGCAAAATCACCTGCCGTCTGGTGGGCGATATGGACCCTGATGTGTTGCGTGATCGTTTGCGCGCACATGTTGAGGCGCGCCTCAGTCCTGATACGCGGATCACTTGGAACAATGACCTCGAAGGATCAGCCGCAGCAGTGATGAACACCAAGCGGCCCGAGTTTGAGTTGGCGCGCCAAGCGCTCTCTGATGAATGGGACCGCGAAGCGGTGCTGGTGGGCATGGGCGGCTCCAT
>DFBW01000023.1:7332-7682 GCA_002366775.1 Roseovarius sp. UBA3070
GGCCCAAAAGCAGCCTAAGGCGTGGGATTTTCTTGTCACTGGAAAGGGAGATAGTGGCGCGGTTGACGGGACTCGAACCCGCGACCCCCGGCGTGACAGGCCGGTACTCTAACCAACTGAGCTACAACCGCGCATGGGGGGGTGATTAGTCAAAGCCACGATCCCCGTCAATGGGCAATGCACCGAAAATTTCAAAGAAATCTCACAATGTCTTCGCGCGCGCCTGCCCGCCTGTGATCAGTCGAAATCAGACAGGGCAGCGCGCACCATCTGCATCCCACCAAGCCGCCTGAAAAGCTGTAACAACTCTGACTGTCTTGTGGGGTCTGGCGTGTTCAAGGCCAAATCCA
>DFBW01000262.1 GCA_002366775.1 Roseovarius sp. UBA3070
TTCAGGCCTCGGGTGGCCTTAGCGATGATGACATCGAAAAGATGGTCAAAGACGCCGAGGACAACGCAGAATCGGATAAGGAACGCCGCGGGATGGTGGAAAGCCGGAATCAGACCGAAAGCCTGATCAACTCGACCGAGAAGTCGGTTGAGGAACACGGTGAAAAGGTCGACCCGACCACCATCGAAGCGATTGAGCTGGCCATTGCCGCGCTCAAGGACGATCTGGAAAAAGAAGACGCCACCGCCGACAAGCTCAAGGCAGGCATCCAGAACGTGACCGAAGTTGCGATGCGACTGGGCGAAGCGATCTATAAAGCTCAGGCCGAAGCAGGCGAAGACGAGCCGATGGCAGCAGATGAAGCTGGTGAAGACGATATCGTTGACGCCGACTTCGAAGACCTCGACGACGACAAGCGCGGCTAACGCAAGCACGGGAACAATTGGGGCTAGCCTGGGTGACCGGGCTGGCCCTAACCGTTCCGCCTAAAGGAGTTCCTCAATGGCCAAACGTGATTACTACGAAGTGCTTGGGCTCTCGAAAGGGGCATCGCCTGAGGAAATCAAGAAAGCCTATCGCACCAAAGCAAAAGAGCTGCACCCCGACCGCAACAAGGACAAGCCCGAATCCGAGGGTCAGTTCAAAGAAGCGGGCGAGGCTTACGAAGTTCTGAAAGACGCAGACAAGAAAGCCGCATATGATCGCTATGGCCATGCTGCCTTTGAAAATGGCATAGGCGGCGGTGGCGGACGGCCCGGTGGTGGCTTTGGCAATCAAGGTGATTTCGCCAGCGCCTTTTCGGATGTGTTTGACGATCTCTTTGGCGATATGATGGGCGGTCGCGGCGGGCCCGGTGGGCAGCAGCGTGCCACTCGTGGGGCTGACCTGCGCTATAATCTGCGTGTCACCTTGGAAGAGGCATTCTCTGGTCAGCAAAAGACCATCAATGTTCCCACCTCCATTGCCTGTGAGTCCTGTAGCGGCTCAGGTGCCGAAGGCGGTGCCGAGCCGTCCACCTGCCCGACATGTTCCGGTATGGGCAAGGTCCGCGCGCAACAAGGTTTCTTTACGGTTGAGCGGACCTGCCCCACATGTTCGGGCCTGGGCCAGATCATTTCGAACCCGTGCAAGACCTGTCACGGCCAGGGCCGGATCGAAAAAGAGCGCTCACTGAACGTCAACATCCCTGCTGGTGTGGAAACCGGCACACGCATCCGCCTTGCCGGCGAAGGCGAAGCGGGCATGCGCGGTGGGCCTCCTGGGGATCTGTACATTTTCATCGACGTCGCTCAGCACAAGCTGTTTGAGCGCGAAGAAACCAATCTGTTCTGCCGTGTGCCGGTATCCATGACCAAAGCCACCCTTGGCGGCGATATTGAAGTGCCCACGATTGATGGCGGCCGCAGCCGGGTGAAAATCCCCTCTGGCAGTCAATCGGGCCGTCAAATGCGCTTGCGCTCCAAAGGCATGCCCGCCCTGCGTGGCGGATCAGCGGGGGATATGTTCATCGAGCTGGCAGTCGAAACCCCGGTGAACCTGACCTCCAAACAAAAAGAACTGCTGAGCGAGTTTGAAGCTCTATCCGAGGACAACAACCCGGAAAGCAAAAGCTTCTTTTCTTCGGTCAAAAACTTCTGGGACAGCATGAAAAGCTGACCTCTCGCTGACATCCAATTCCTCAAAAAGACGCGCCGCAATGCGCGTCTTTTTTGCTTCGGTGTCACTTTGGTTAAGGATTGAGTAACCAAACTATCTCAATCTCAAGACATGAGTAGCTCTAACGCCTTTACTGAAATGCCCCTACCGCTCTTTGGCGGGGATGAGGCGCAATCAATACCCGTCTGGCCGCAAGACCACCTGCCATCCTATATCCGTGATCACCGCAAACGGCTGCGCACACGCTTTTTGGATGGCGGCGCACAGGCCATGCCAGATTACGAAATGTTGGAATTGGTGCTGTTCCGGGCAATACCGCGCAAAGATGTCAAACCTCTCGCTCGCAAACTGTTGGATACATTTGGCGATTTCAACGGCGTGTTGTCGGCCAGCACCCACCAACTGAATCAGGTCTGCGGCGTGGGTGATGCGGTGATATGCGAGCTAAAGATTGTCGAGGCTGCGGCTCATCGGCTGGCCCGCTCGCGCATCATTCAGCGGCATGTGATTTCATCGTGGGCATCCGTAATTGATTACTGCCACACCACCATGGCCCACCGTGAAACCGAGCAGTTTCGCATTTTCTTTCTGGACCGCAAAAACGTGCTGATCGCGGATGAAGAACAGGCGCGCGGCACAGTAGACCATGTGCCGGTCTACCCACGCGAAGTGGTCAAACGGGCGCTACAACTGAATGCCAGCGCAATCATCCTGATCCACAATCACCCCTCCGGCGATCCTACTCCATCGCCAGAAGACATCTCGATGACCACCAAAGTGCAAAATGCCTGCGACGCGCTGGGCGTTACGCTGCATGATCACATCATCGTCGGAAAATCCTGCGAGCTGAGTTTTCGCACTGAAGGGTATCTTTAAGGCGTGCTGCAAAACCTGAATCGCTCTGATTTATGAAACGTAGCGAAACGTTCTTATGCCTTGTTGCATTTCGACTTTCCTCTATCTCAGGTCAAAGCCGAAGCACTTTAGCGTACCCACACCTCAACTCGGCGGTTCACACGACGGCCCCACTCGCTGGTGTCACAAGCCATTGGCATCGCCTCACCAAAGGCAATTGTCTCAATCCCGATACGCGAGAGATTGGCCGTTTCAGCTGCGCGGGTCACAGCCCGCATGACAGCCTCGGCACGCTTGCCCGCTATCCGCAAATTGCCCGGTGCTGGCCCTTGTCCATCGCTGAACCCGACAAACACCAGCCTGCGGGCATCGTAGTGTCCCAGCTCAAGAGAGCGGGCCAACTGTAACACGTTGGATCGTGATTGCGCATCCAGCCGCGCCGACCCCGGCTCGAACCGGAAGGTGGTGGTCAGGCGCCGCAAGGGTGCCAATGTGCTAACCATCTTCTGCAATTGCTCAAGGCTAACTTCATCACCCGCGCGGGCAATGGCATTGGCAAACCGATCACCCTGCGCGTTGATTTCAATCTCTTCGGGGGCCTGATCCACAAAACCCGCGCGCCGGATCACCAACTGCGCCGATGGATCACGCAAGTAAGTCAGAAACTCACGCACCAATTTGGGGAACCGCCGGGCCGGCATGTACAAAAACAGCGGCGTGGTCAGAGGGTAATCTTCGGTTTTCACCGCCCGGCGTGTGGCCTGCATGGCGAACCCGCAATTGCCCTTCAATGCCAACGGCCATGTATTGCCTGTATCCGAGCGACTGGTCACGCCAATCGCAAACGGGTCGGCCATCACCGCATCCAACAACTGCACATCGTTGGCGTGACGCACGGCACTTGCCACGGGTTTGGCCTGCGCAGGGGACAAAACCTGATCTATCGTTGCTTGACCCAAGCCTGTTTTACCATCCAGCAGATGCACAGCTATCGGCGCATCCGGCCCGCCAAGCACGGCCCAATTGCTGATATTGCCAGACAGAACATCCGCGAGTTCCTGCGTGGTGATATCTTGTACAGGGTTCGTAGGCGAGACCACCGGCACCAGTGCATCCAATGCCAACACGCGGCTGCGCCCCCTAGCTGACAGATTACCCAACCCTACCTCGCGCCCGCGCTTGATCTCTTCGTCATACACCTCTCGCAAAGACATGACGATATCGGCCTCATTGGCCAGAAGATCGGCAAAGCCTTCGTCAGTATTGGTGAGCTGAAAAACAAACTCACCAACCGTTTGACCGCTGTCTTTTTCGGCAATCACATAAGTGAATTCGGTATCCGACAGGCTGCGGCGCTCCAAATCATAATCACCCTTGATGGAAAACGCTTCGATCAAACCCGGCATCAGCACGCGGCCAATAGTTGGGGCACCAGCAAAGGTTAGCCTTGCGATAAATTGATCAAGATTTGGGCAACCCGGCCCCTCGCAACGTACGCCCGAGCCATCAATGGTCAATTCGCCGTAGATCGAATCAACACGATAGAACTCGCCATCAAACCCAAGCAGATCGCCCGAGATTTCCACATCGCCATCCCGGGACGTCAGTGTGACATCCTGCGCACTGGCCTGCGGTGCGGCGAACAAAATTGAAAGTGCGGCGATGATCGCCGCACGTAAGATTGTCATAGGATGACCTCTGAAACGCCGCGGATTAGTTCCCGGCGATTTTCAGGTCATTTAGCAGGTTTTTCAACATAAGAAAGTCACCAACCGACGAACAATCTGGCATTGCCAGCACCAAATCCTGTGTTTTCAGCGAACCTTCGGCAGTTTTCTGGATGGATTGCGCCTCAACATCGCGGCCACAGTTGGCCTGAGTGATCTCAGCTTCGACACTCATCACAATATCGCCACTGCGTTTGGCAACACTTGATGGAAAGGTATAAACCTCGGCCAGCATAGCGTTATCTACATCTGCGGCACCCAGTTGGGTCAGAAACCCACCTTGGCCCAAGGCCGCGCTGGATTGATCACGCGGCGTATCCGCCCAAACATGGCCTTCTTGGCCATACTCCGAGCCATACTCAAGCGCGTGCACTTGTATCCCGCTTTGGCCTTTCCATTGCACCACGGCACGATCGTAATATTCCAATGACGACACGGTGACATTGGCCACTGCCCCTTCACCATTGGCAAAAGCCACGATAAACACCGCGTTCTCAGACAAGGCAGGAACACTGAACTCAACACTGCCATTTGCATCAGTCACCTGCGTGAACATCATGCCGTTGTGGTGCAAAGTGAATTTTTCATTGATCATGCAAGGGGCGGCCAGGGACAGGCGTACCATTGCGGCGGCTTCGGCATTGGCTGTCAGATTGTACTCACACGCCAGTTTTGGGGTGGCTTCCTCGGCGGGCATATCTGCCAGCGGGATATCATCCCTCAGCGCGGCATTAACCACGAGACTATCCGGAAGGACAGCAGGCTCAGTGGCTGATGGCAATACCGGAGCCGCTGAAGTCAACGTGACGCCGTTCAGCTCAACCTCATTGGTTGCAGAGGCGTTGGCGACCATACTGGCAGCATTTACGGCTTGCGCCTGGTGTTGCGGTTTTCCCGCAGGCGCGGTTTCCCCGCTCTGCATGAAATACCCGATTCCGAGCGCGCAAAGCAGTGTTCCACCTGCTGCAATCAAACGTTTTGGCTGGATCATAACGACCTCCTACAGCTTTTGAAGCCATAGGAATATACGAAAGGATTTAGGCGTTCATGTGTCCCTCAAGGGGTCTCAATCGGGCGTTCTTGCTGTGTTTCTTACACCAAACGCCCGTGGCAATGTTTGAACTTTTTGCCTGATCCGCAGGGGCAAGCCTCATTTCGGCCGGGGTTGCCCCAAGTGCTGGGGTCATCCTCAACAAAGCCTTCGAGGGCGTTCTCGGGATTGCCCACAGGTGTTGCCTGTTCTGCCGGTGCTTGCATGGCGGCCTGTTGCTCTTGCATCTGCTGCATCAGGGCGTCTTGCTCCTCCTGCGTCATAGGGCGGATTTGCGACAGTTTTTGTGACACATCCTGACGCAGACTGTTGAGCATGGTTTCAAACAGTCCGAACGCCTCGTTCTTGTATTCGTTCAATGGGTCACGTTGGGCATAGCCACGAAAGCCCACAACCGAACGCAAATGCTCAAGCGTCAACAAATGTTCGCGCCATTTCGTATCAATCGTTTGCAGCAAAACCTGCTTTTCGATCTGACGCATATTTTCAGGGCCAAAGCTTTCGGCCTTTTCGGACATCATTTTGTCAGCGGCTTCTTCCAGGCGCTCGGCGATATCATCGTCATCCACGCCTTCCTCAGCCGCCCAGTCCACAACCGGCACATCCAGATTAAACTGTTCAATCAGCGCCTTGTGCAAGCCTTCGGTATCCCACTGATCCGCATAGGTTTTAGGTGGCATATAGGTGTCGATCAGATCATCAATCACCTCGCCACGCATGTCTTGCACGATTTCGGAAAGGTCTTCGGCCTTCATGATATCCAACCGTTGCTTGAAGATCACCTTGCGCTGATCGTTCATCACATCGTCAAATTTCAACAGCTGTTTGCGGATGTCAAAGTTGCGCCCCTCGACCTTGGCCTGAGCGCGCTCCAGCGATTTGTTCACCCAAGGGTGAATGATCGCTTCGCCCTCTTTCATGCCCAGGGTGGACAGCACTTTTTCCAACCGTTCAGAGCCAAAGATACGCATCAGATCATCGTCAAGGCTAAGCAGGAACGATGACCGCCCCGGATCACCCTGACGGCCCGACCGGCCACGAAGCTGATTGTCGATGCGCCGGCTTTCATGGCGTTCTGTCGACAAAACAAACAACCCGCCAGCATCCTTGACCGCTTGCTCATCAGCCTCATGCGCGGCTTCAATCTTGGCTCGGATTTCTTCGGGATCATCATCAGGGGCCGCAGCAATCGCCTCCATGATCTTGAATTCAACATTGCCACCCAGCTTAATATCCGTGCCTCGGCCCGCCATATTAGTCGCAATGGTCACAGCACCAAATTTACCGGCATCGGCGACGATTTGCGCCTCTTGCTCGTGTTGGCGTGCGTTTAGAACATTGTGCTTGATTTTAGCGTCCGTCAGCAATTGGCTCAGCATCTCAGATTTTTCAATCGAGGTTGTACCAACCAGGATCGGCTGGCCCTTCTCATTGGCCTCGCGGATCACGGTGATCGCTTCGTCAAATTTCTCTTTTGCGGTGCGGAATACCGCGTCATCATCATCCACGCGCGAAATCGGCATGTTGGTTGGCACTTCGACCACACCGAGCCCGTAAATTTCACTAAATTCTTCGGCCTCGGTCGCAGCGGTGCCTGTCATGCCCGACAGTTTTTCGTACAGGCGGAAATAGTTCTGGAATGTCACCTGCGCCAACGTCACGTTTTCAGGGCGGATTTCGACGCCTTCCTTGGCCTCAATCGCCTGATGCAGACCCTCAGACATGCGGCGCCCGGCCATCATGCGACCGGTGAATTCATCAATCAGGATAACTTCGCCATCGCGGACGATATAATCCTTGTCGCGCGAAAACAGTTTATGCGCGCGCAGGCCCTGGTTGACGTGGTGCACAATCGTAGTGCTTTCTGGGTCGTACAACGATTGACCTTCTTCCAGAATTCCCTCGCGCAGCAATATCTGTTCCAGAAATTCATTGCCTTCGTCGGTGAAGGTCACGTTCTTGTTCTTTTCGTCCATCGTGAAATGCTCTTCGAGCAATTCGGGGATCAATTTGTCGATTGAAATATACAGGTCACTCCGGTCCTGCGCCGGGCCTGAGATAATCAAAGGCGTGCGCGCCTCGTCAATCAGGATACTGTCCACCTCATCCACAATGGCAAAGAAATGGTCGCGCTGGTTCATTTCCTCAAGCGAGGAGCGCATGTTGTCGCGCAGATAATCAAACCCCAATTCATTGTTGGTGGCATAGGTGATATCGGCGGCATAGGCCTCGTGTTTTTCGCCGTCCGGTTGCTGGGGGTAAACCACACCGGTGGTCATGCCCAAAGCCGTGAACACGTTGCTCATCCACTCCGCATCGCGGCGGGCCAGATAATCGTTTACCGTAACGATATGCACGCCCCGGCCGGTCAGCGCATTCAGATAGGCAGGCAGCGTGGCAACAAGGGTTTTACCCTCGCCTGTCTTCATTTCAGAAATATTTCCCTGATGCAGGAAAATCCCGCCCATCAGCTGCACATCAAAGGCCCGAAGACCCAACGCACGGCGCGCGCCCTCACGGCAATTTGCAAAGGCTTCGGGCAGCAGCGATTCAAGGCTTTCTCCGCCCGATACGCGTGCTTTGAATTCAGCCGTTTTTTCGATCAGCCCCTCATCCGAGAGCGCCTCAAACTCAGGCTCTAACGCGTTGATCTGCTCAATTAGCGGGCGCGTCGCTTTGATTTTACGGTCATTTGGCGTTCCAAAAATCTTTTTGGTGACAGTTCCAAATCCCAGCATATTTTATCCGTTCCGCTGTTTCGCCTTTTCGTGAAAGGCTATTGCTTGCCCCGCCCGTTGCAGCACCCTACAAGTTGGCGAGCATGGGCCGTTTGCTCTTGATCTTAAGGCGATGTAAGGGGCTGCCCCTACAGTGTCAACGTTGCGTGCAATGAACGCATTCAATCCCACGGGCCGCAAAGGATACCGGTATGAAATTTCGACCTACTTTTCTGGCTGCAGCCACTCTGGCCATAGCCACGTTACACACGATACCAGCCCTGTCGCAGGACACGCCCAGCGCAGATACAATTCTGGCCACTGTTGATGACACTGTTATCACTCTGGGTCATGTGATTGCCCTGCGATCCAGCCTGCCACCGCATTATGATCAACTTGAGAATGACGTGTTGTTTGACGGCATCCTGAGCCAATTGATCCAACACACGTTGCTGGCGCAATCATTAAAGGATGGGCCATCGCGGCGCTCTTTGCTGCTCATTGAAAACGAAAGCCGTGCGATTGCTGCGGGCGAGGCGGTAGATGCCGTTTCTGGCACCACAATCACTGAAGCGCAGATTGAGACCGCTTATAAGTCTGAGTACCTACAAACGGACCCTGACACAGAATACAATGCCGCGCATATCCTGGTTGAAACCGAGGAAGAGGCCACATCACTGGTTCAAAAACTGGCTGAGGGGGGCGATTTTGCTGCTTTGGCACGGGAATTCTCCACTGGCCCCTCTGGCCCGAATGGGGGCGATCTGGGTTGGTTTAGCAAAGGCGTGATGGTTGAGCCCTTTTTTGATGCCGTCGCGGTGCTTGAGGCCGGTCAGGTTTCCGACCCGGTCAAAACCCAATTTGGCTGGCATATCATCAAACTGCTGGAAACCCGCTCCCAAGATCGGCCAAAATTGGATGATGTGCGCGAACAGTTGGAAACTAGCCTGCGCGAAGAAGCCTTTGAAACCCATATTGCTGACCTTGAAAAGGCAGCCAAGATCGACCGCCCGGATATCAGTGCCATCAGCCCCGATATACTGAACAACATTGACCTGCTGGAGAAATAGCCATGGGTGCCACGCCTGCCAAATCTCCATTAGCCCCAGCCGGGTTTCCTGATTTGCCTGAAATTGGCGGTGTCGAGTTTGCAATCGCCGAGGCGGGTGTGCGTTACCAAGGCCGGCCGGATGTAATGCTGGCCTGTTTGGCCAAAGGCACAGCGATTGCCGGGGCGTTCACGCAGTCCAGCACACGGTCAGCCGCAGTGCTGGATTGCCAGTCCAAGGTTGGTGGCGACAATAGCCAAGGGGCTGCAATCATTGTGAATTCGGGCAATGCCAATGCCTTTACCGGGCGCCATGGGTTGGATTCGGTTAATGCGGTCACGCAGGCCGTTGCGCAGGCGGTTGGCGTACCTGAGGGGCGCGTGTTTTCCGCCTCAACCGGCGTGATCGGCGAAGCACTGCCACATGACAAGATCAACGACAAACTGACAGAAATGGCGGATTCTTTGTCGCCCGGCGCCATTGAACAGGCCGCTGGCGCAATCATGACCACTGATACCTTCGCCAAAGGCGCAGGCACAGTGATTGATATAGATGGCCAAAAGCTCCGCATTGCGGGCTTCGCCAAAGGATCAGGCATGAT
>DFBW01000133.1 GCA_002366775.1 Roseovarius sp. UBA3070
GGGTTGTTCAACCCCGTCAATGGACTTGATCAGTCGTGGCGTGACCGACCGCCCAGTGGCAATCCGTGCCGTCATAACAGCCAGTTGCAAGGGTGACGCCAGCACAAAACCTTGTCCGATGGAGGCATTCACACTGTCACCAATCACCCATTCAGCGCCTTTGATCTCGGCCTTCCAGGCCTTGGTGGGGGCCAGCCCTTTGGCCACGCTGGTCATCGCCAGATCGTGTTTTACCCCAAGGCCCAGCTTGCGCGCCATGGTCGAGATATTCTCAATGCCGGTGCGCAGTGCCATTTCATAAAAATAAACATCGCAACTTTCCCGTAGCGAGGTGTGCAGGTTCATATTGCCATGGCCACTGCGCTTCCAGCAATGGAATTTGCGATCTGACACTTCCAAAAACCCCGGACAATGCACGGTGTCTTCTGCCTGGGCCTCGTCGGCCTCAAGAGCGGCCAATGCGGTGACCATCTTGAACGTAGATCCGGGCGGATATACCCCCTGCACCGCTTTGTTGGGCAGGGGGCGATATTTGTTTTCCAGCAAGGCGCTATAGTCGGTCTGGCTAATGCCACGCACAAACAGGTTGGGATCAAAGCTGGGGGTTGAAACACACGCCAGAAGATCGCCTGTTTCGCAGTTCATCACCACGGCGGCGGCACTTTCAGTTTTCAGACGGGCATGCACATAGGATTGCAGCGCGCTTTCAATTGATATCTGAAAATCCGAGCCTGCGTTGCCCTCGACCCTGTCCAATTCTCGCATGATGCGCCCGGCCGCGTTGACCTCAACCCGCTTGGTGCCCGCCTTGCCACGCAGGGGGTCTTCGCGGCGTGCCTCAAGCCCGATTTTGCCAACCTGAAAGCGCGGAATACGCAAAAGCTGGTCAGGGGCGTCGATGCGCGCCAGATCCTTGTCCGACACCGGGCCGACATAGCCCACGATATGGGCATAGTTCGCCCCCTGAGGGTAACGCCGCGAAAGGCCCACTTCCGGGGTGACACCGGGTAGCGCCGGGGCGTTGACGGCCACACGGCTCAGATCATCCCAGGTGATCCGATCCGCAATGGTGACAGGTGTGTCACCACGCAAATCATGCAGGTCGCGCATGGCACGATCCAGCTCATCAGGGTCCAGCTCAACCAGTTGGGCCAGACGGGCGATCACCTGTTGCACGTCGCCCGCTTGTTCACGCACCATCGTGATGCGGTAGCTGGGTACGTTTTCGGCCACCACACGGCCTTCGCGGTCAAAGATGCGGCCACGCGATGGCGGGATAAGACGGATATTGATGCGGTTCTCGTCAGCCAGCAGGCGGAATTCGTCAGCCTGATCAACCTGCATAAAGCGCATGCGCAAGGCCAAAAGCCCCCCAAACCCCGCCTGAGCCCCACCCAATATCAGGGCGCGGCGGGTGATGCGGCGCTGGCTTTCTGCGTTATCACGGGTTGGGCGCCTCATCGGCGGCTCGCCAATGTGTCCAGATCACCGGGGGCGTGTTTGCGCACACCCAGCAGGAATTGCGAGGCAATAACCACCACGGGATAGGCCGCCAACGTCATGAACACCTGCATCAGGTTCAGGGTCAGAGCCGGGCGATCCACCAGCAGCACAGCCAGCACCACTTGATTGGCAAGCGTCATCAACAACAGTGTTATCGCCACAGTGACCCATTCCGCGGCAAAGGTCAGATCCCGCAGGCCCGGCGCGCGTGCCCGCAGGGTTTGTGTGCCAATCACCACCAAAGCGGCCCACAGGCCCGGTGGCATCTGAAACAATAACCCGGTCAGCAAAAAGACCAGTGCAATCAATGGGGCGGGCACAAATTCGGGGCGGCGCAGCACCCAGGCGCAGCTTAGCGCCAGGATCAGATCAGGCCCGGCCCAGTTGCGCGGGGCGGTTTCCAACGGCAGCAGGCTGAGAAAGGTCAGAAAGGTGCAAATGAGCAGATAAACGCTGCGCATCAGCCCGATGCGGGATCCAGGAGTGTCACCCATCACTGGCCTCCGATGTGGTCTCGGACAGGGTCTCGGCCTCTGCGCCTATCGGATCAGATGTAATCAGATGGCCCGGATCGGTGATCGCGCGGTGGCCATAGTTGCGCAGCACACGCAAAAACTCGAGCCTCTCATAGTCCGCCGCCAGCCGCACACGAACGCGCCCGCCAGGATCTTTGGCAATCTGGCCAATGGCCAGACCGGGCGGGAATACGCCACCATCGCCCGATGTCAGCACGCGGTCCCCGGCGCGCAATTGATCAGCGTCTTCAATAAAATCCACCGGCGGGGCGGCGGTGTTATCGCCCACAACCAGCGCTTTTTGGCCCGAGGGCTGGATCGTGACAGGAATGCGCGAGGACGTATCAGTGAGCAGCACAACACGCGCGGTGCGCTCACCTACACCCGAGGTGCGCCCCACAAGGCCCAAGCCGTCCATCGCGGCCCAGCCATCTACAATGCCATCGCGTGTGCCCACATTGATCAACACCGATTGCCGGAAAGGCGAGCCACTGTCAGCCATCACAACACCAGTGATAAAGGTCAGACGCGGGTCCAGCTGTACGTTGTTGAGATCCAGCAGGCGGGCGTTTTCCTGTTCCAACTGTAGGGCGGCTTCTTTCCAGGCCTTCATCTGCTGGAGTTCGCGTCGAAGCTCTTGGTTTTGTTGGTAAATACGTTGATAGCTTTGGAAGTCGCGGATAATGTTGATGGTGCCGGTGACAGGCGCCATGGCCCATTCAAAATTGGGTATCACACGGTCCACGACCTGCGCACGAAATCGCTCGACCCTTGGGCTGTCGATCCGCCAGACCAGAAACAGGCCGACAAGGCACAGCACCAGAACCCCTGCCAGCAACCGCTTCAGGGGTCCGGTGTAGTCACTGCTGTGGTTTCTCTCATTGGCCAATCGGGTCCCCTTTCACTTAAGGGTCGACGCTTTAGCTGTCGTAGTCAATCGCGTGGCGCAATTGTTTCTCAAATTCCAGCGCCTTACCGGTGCCAAGCGCCACGCAGTTCAGGCTGTCATCAGCAATCGACACCGCCAGCCCGGTTTGCTCACGCAGGGCCAGATCCAGATCGCCCAGCAACGCGCCACCCCCAGTCAGCATCACGCCACGATCCACAATGTCGGCGGCCAGATCGGGTGGGGTGGTTTCCAGTGCAGTCATCACCGCTTCGCAAATTTGCTGAACGGGTTCGGCCAACGCCTCGGCCACCTGAGCCTGGCTGATCTCGGTTTCTTTGGGAACACCGTTCAACAGGTCGCGGCCCCGGATTTGCATGGACGTGCCACGGCCATCATCGGGCATACGCGCGGTGCCGATGGATGTTTTGATGCGCTCTGCTGTGCTTTCACCGACCAGAAGGTTTTGCTGGCGGCGCAGATAGTTGATGATCGCTTCATCCATGCGGTCACCGCCGACACGAACCGAGCGGGCATAAACGATGTCTCCAAGGCTGAGAACCGCCACTTCGGTGGTCCCGCCGCCGATATCCACAACCATGTTGCCTGTGGGGTCGGTGATCGGCATGCCGGCACCAATGGCGGCGGCGATAGGCTCGGCAATCAGGCCGGCGCGGCGTGCGCCAGCAGCCAGAACCGACGAGCGAATGGCACGTTTTTCGACCGGTGTCGCGCCATGGGGCACACAGACGATGATCTTGGGCTTTGAGAAGGTTGTGCGTTTATGCACCTTGCGGATGAAATGTTTGATCATCGCCTCGGCAGTGTCAAAATCGGCAATCACGCCTTCACGCATGGGCCGTATCGCCTCGATACTGCCGGGCGTGCGGCCCAGCATCAGCTTGGCATCTTCGCCCACGGCCAGCACTTTTTTGACGCCATCCTTGACGTGATAAGCCACCACCGATGGCTCTGACAGGATAATGCCGCGCCCTTTTACATAGACCAGGGTGTTAGCTGTTCCCAGATCAATGGCCATATCTTGTGAAAGCAGGCCGGGAATTTTGTGCAAGATCGACATGTGGTACGGCGTCCCGTGGAATTATAGGTTAAGTGGCCCGCGACTCTCAGGCTGACGAACCGCCGTCCTTATAGTGGGCAGGTTCGTGCGGTGAAAGAGGCGTTTTCACGCACATAAGCATCAAACTGCCTGTTTGTGAGAGGGGCAGGGGCCGGGCGCTCACGCGTTAACGATGTGTTTACCTATTTGTTGAGCTGCGACAGGGGCGGCTTTACACTTTGGTGTGGGGGCGAGGTAAGGAGTTACAAAATGACTATTGGACGTCTGTTTCTGAGCGCCGTCATTTTGGCTGTCGGGGCCTGTTCTGCGCCCTCAGAGCGGATTGCGCCGGATGGGTATGATCTGGAGCTGTCGCACCCGTCGCCCTATGCGAATTACATTCAGGTCACCCCGGGAACACGCAGCGCTGATCTGCCTGACCCACAAGATATCGTCAGTCGGGATTTTTCTCTCTACCTTCGAAAATCAACAGGATGCGTATTAGACGCCTCGCGCCCGGCGTCGGTGTTGGGCAGCAAACAGGTGCCCGCGGGGTATATGGTGCCGATCATTTGCCCCTAAAGACATGGCACGGATGTGCGGCGGCCGCTGGCGTTTTGGGTGGCCTTGCCCTAGTTGTCGGTAACGTCTGGTGAAATGGTGCTGTAGGGGAGGATTGAACTCCCGACCTCGTCATTACCAATGACGCGCTCTACCACTGAGCTACTACAGCACATTGTGGCGCGCTGAGTAGACCCAATCGCGTATCAGTGCAAGGGTTATCTGGACCCTTTTTCAGACCTGCTGTAGAGAGGGGGCATGACAAAAAACACCAAGCCCAAATCGCCCGGGCCCAAGGCCAAGACGCGTGAAGATCGCCTGAAGGCGGCGTTAAAAGCAAACATGGCGCGGCGTAAAGCGCAGGCCAAGGCCAGAACGGGCGAAAACCGGGTTGAGGACGAGGATAAAAGGTAGAGTAGATGGACAGTATTATCGTAACAGGCAACGGGCCGCTGAGTGGTCAGATTCCAATTGCAGGGGCCAAGAACGCGTGTTTGACGCTGATGCCTGCCACATTGCTGAGCGAAGAGCCGTTGACGCTGACCAACGCGCCACGCCTGTCGGACATCAAAACCATGACCGAGCTGCTGCAATCGCTGGGGACTGAGGTTACCTCGATGTCAGATGGTCAGGTGCTGGCCATGTCGAGCCACGATATGAACAACCATATTGCCGATTATGACATCGTGCGCAAAATGCGCGCCTCTAACCTTGTGTTGGGGCCGATGTTGGCGCGGCTGGGCCATGCGGTGGTATCGCTGCCCGGTGGCTGTGCCATTGGGGCACGTCCGATGGATTTGCATATTGATGCGCTAACGGCGCTGGGTGCAGAAATTGAGCTGAAGGACGGCTATCTGCACGCTCAGGCTCCGGGGGGCCTCAAGGGTGCTGTGCATGAAATGCGCTTTGCCTCGGTCGGTGCCACTGAAAACGTGCTGATGGCGGCAACCTTGGCCAAGGGCACCACAGTGCTGAAAAACGCCGCACGCGAGCCCGAGATTGTCGATCTGGCGGATTGTCTGCGGGCGATGGGGGCGCAAATCGAAGGCGACGGCACCAGCACGATCACCATTCAGGGCGTGGACCGGCTGCACGGCGCCACCCATCAGGTGGTGACCGATCGCATTGAGCTGGGCACCTATATGCTGGCCCCCGCTATCTGTGGTGGCGAGGTGGAATGCCTCGGCGGGCGCATTGAGCTGGTCGGCGCATTTTGTGAAAAACTGGATGAGGCTGGCATCAGCGTGGAAGAAACGGCCAACGGGTTGAAAGTGTCTTGCAAGAACGGCCGCGCCAAGGCCGTTAACGTCACGACCGAGCCGTTCCCGGGGTTCCCCACCGACTTGCAAGCCCAGATGATGGCCCTGATGTGCACCGCCGAAGGCAACTGTGTGCTTGAGGAAAAGATCTTTGAGAACCGGTTCATGCATGCCCCCGAACTGATGCGCATGGGCGCGCAGATTGAGGTGCACGGCGGGACCGCGTCGGTGACGGGGGTCGAAAAGCTCAAAGGGGCGCAGGTGATGGCCACTGATTTGCGCGCCAGTATTTCGCTGATCCTTGCGGGTCTGGCTGCCGAGGGTGAAACCATCGTGAACCGTGTCTATCACCTTGATCGCGGCTACGAGAGGGTCGTGGCGAAGCTGAGCAATCTGGGCGCAAAAATTGAACGGGTATCCGGCTCATGAGCGATGATGCGCGGTTTGAAGATGGCGCTGAGCGCCCCCTGAATTTGGGCGCAATGGACGCTGAGGATTTGCAGGTGATTTCATCACTGGTGCAGGATGCGGTGTTTCCAATCACTGAAATGACCTGGCGTGCGGCTGAGCGGCGTTTTGGCTTGTTGCTCAACCGGTTTCGTTGGGAAGACGCAGGGCAGGGGCGCCATTCACCTGAACGCGTTCAAGCTGTTCTGGCGGTTGATAATGTGCTGAAAGTGGCCAGTCAGGGGATTGATCGCACTGACCCGGATATGATCCTGTCGGTGCTGAGTATCATCTTTGAGGCGGGTGAAGATGGCGCAGGGCATGTGTTGGTGACACTTGCCGGTGATGGCGCTATCCGCCTGGAAGCTGAGGCACTGGACGTGACCCTAAAAGATGTCACCCGGCCTTATCGCGCAACGTCTGGCAAGGTACCGACGCACAAGGATTGAGCTGCCGGATCACGGTCAGCCCCTTGAGACCTTCCCCCCACAACGCTATGTCCGCGCTCAACCAAGGAGCCTGCTATGCCCGTATACCTTAACGCCAGCGACGCTGAGTTTGAGGCGCAGTTCACCGCTCTGTTAGGGGCCAAGCGCGAAGATGCGCCGGATGTGGATTCAGCCGTGGCCGCGATTATCGCAGATGTGCAGGCGCGTGGTGACGAGGCGGTCATAGAGCTGACCGAGAAGTTTGACCGGCTGACGCTAACGGCTCAAACTTTGCGGTTTTCCGAGGCTGAAATTGACACGCTGATTGCCCAGGTGCCTGATGATGAGCGCGCAGCGCTTGAACTGGCCGCAGAACGCATTCGTGCCTATCACACCCGCCAGATGCCCGAAGATGCCAGTTGGCAGGACGGAGCAGGCGCCACTTTGGGGTGGCGTTGGACCCCTGTATCGGCGGCGGGGTTGTATGTGCCGGGGGGGCTGGCGTCTTATCCATCATCTGTTCTGATGAACGCGATTCCGGCCAAAGTGGCCGGTGTGCCGCGCTTGGCCATCACCGTGCCTACACCCGACGGGCAGGCCAATCCGCTGGTTTTACTGGCCGCACGCCTGTCAGGCGTGGATGAGATATACCGCATTGGCGGTGCACAGGCGATTGCAGCACTGGCCTATGGCACCAAAACGATCCCTCCAGTGGACAAGATCACCGGGCCGGGCAATGCCTTTGTTGCCGCTGCCAAGCGCCGGGTTTTCGGCAAAGTGGGCATTGATATGATCGCCGGGCCTTCGGAAATCCTGGTGATTGCCGATGCGGATAACCATCCCGATTGGATCGCCCTTGATCTGCTGAGCCAGGCCGAACACGACGAAAGTGCGCAATCCATCCTGATCACGGACAGTCCGGAATTCGCCAGGGCGGTTGAGGCCTCGGTCAACAAGTTCCTGGAAACGCTTGAGCGCCGCGCGATTGCCGGGGCCAGTTGGCGGGACAATGGCGCAATAATTATTGTGCCCGATCTGGATGTGGCGGCTGCCTTGTCCAACCGGGTTGCGCCCGAGCATCTGGAGCTGTGTGTGGCAGACGACGAGGCGCTATCACAAAAGATCACCCATGCCGGTGCTATTTTCCTCGGTGCGTGGACACCCGAGGCCATCGGCGACTATGTCGGCGGTCCCAACCATGTGTTGCCCACGGCACGTTCAGCGCGCTTCAGCAGTGGCCTGAATGTGATGGAGTTCCTCAAACGCACCACGCTGGCCCGGATGACCCCGGATGCCTTGCGTGCCATCGGCCCCGCCGCCGAGGTGCTGGCGCGCTCAGAAAGCCTTGAGGCGCATGGGCTGTCGGTGACGGCCCGGCTGAAACACCTGAACGACTGATTTCTGATCCGCAAAGGGCCGTGGCCGCAGGGCCACGCAACTGGCCAGCGCAGGGCATGCTGCATTGCCCCCTCTGCGCAGCTGCGCTAGGCATTGCAAATACTTCAAGTGCAAGAGACATCAACGATGACCCGCATCTGCCACATCGAGTTGGATGACGCCAACCTGCCGCCACCCACGCCAGAGATCGAACAAGAGCGCAAGGTCGCCATGTTTGACCTGATCGAGGACAACAGCTTTGATCTGCCGCAGCGGGGCGATCGGGATGTTCCCGGTGGGCCATATCGCTTGGGGTTGTCGATCCGTGAAAAACGGCTGGTCTTTGACATCAAAACCCAATCCGATGATCCAGCAGCCGAGTTTCATCTGTCACTCAGCCCGTTTCGTCAGGTGGTCAAAGATTACTGGACCATCTGCGAAAGCTATTTTGATGCGGTCAAAAACATGCCGCCCAGCCAGATCGAAACCATAGATATGGCGCGGCGCGGTATCCACAATGAAGGCGCGCGTATTCTGGAGGAGCGGCTTGAGGGCAAGGCCGATATCGACAATGACACCGCGCGCCGCCTGTTCACCCTGATTTGCGTATTGCATTTCGGGGGCTAGGGCATGGTGGCAGAGCTTCCTCAATCCATTCTGTTTTGCTGTGATCACAACGCAGTGCGCTCGCCCATGGCTGAGGGGATCATGAAGAAATTCTATGGCACTGACACATATGTGCAGTCAGCCGGTGTCAAAGGTGAGATGGACATTGACGGGTTCAGCGTGACCGTCTGCCGTGAAATCGGTGTTGAGCTGGAACGCCACCGCACCCGCAGTTTTGACGAAATGGAACAATGGGGCGATGACCTCAGCTCGTTTGATCTGGTGGTCGCCCTGAGTCCCGCCAGCCAACGCCGCGCGCTGGAACTGACGCGGGTGTTTCATCTTGATGTGCTGTATTGGCCGATTATGGACCCCACAGGACTGGCTGAAACCCGCGAGGCCAAGCTGGCGTCCTATCGACAAACCCGTGACCAGATTATCAGCCATTTGACGGAAAGATGGGGCATGCCGGTGCAGACCGACTGACCGGGCGTTGCGTGCAGGCCGTCTGGTAAGGCAGGTGGACCTTTGAAATTGGGCCACGTCCAGCACATCTGAGCACACCAGATATAGCCGCTACGCCGCTGCGGGCATCTATATGCAGTCCTGTTCCGGGGGCAGATATCCCTTTTGTGGGATCAATGTGACGTGTTGATTCATATAGAGAAAAAACAAATTTCAGGGCTTCCCAGGGTGATTCGCATTTGTTAACCTTTCAGTAATAAAAAAAACTAAAAGACGATAAGAGGCAGGCATACAGGCATGAAAACGGGCTTTCGAGGCACGTTTGTCATCTCCTGGTCGCAGACGGAAGTGGATGGTTTAGATGCCGCCCCGGTCCAATCTTTGGATGTGGGTACGGCGTGGTCCTGGCACGGTGAGCTCGTGCGGGTGGATGGGCCAAGTGAGTTTTTGCGACTAGAGAATGCAAACGGTGAAGAAAATAGTCGCAAACGCGCGGCTCGCATGGTGCGCCGATTGGTTGGCGCAGCTAAAACCAACACCAAAAACCTGAACAATATCGAAATTGATGAGCCCCTGACAGACAGCGGATTTGTCGTCACCGATGGTGCGCAAAGCTATACTGTCACGCTGATCGAAGTGGGGGGCAATGCCCCGCCCCTTTTGATGTTCATGAACGATATCCCGCCTCGGAACACCGAGATGTGGGTGGTGCATCACACGTTGCAGGCCTGCCATGACAACTCCACCGGGCCAGAAACCGGCGGTGTCATTTGCTTTACACCTGGCACGCGGATCGAAACCCCGGACGGGCCAAGACTGGTCGAAGAATTGCGCGAAGGCGATTATGTGCAATCCAAAGACAACGGCGCGCAGGAAATCCAGTGGATCGGCAGCCGCCGTATGACGGGCGCGCGATTGTTTGCGATGCCCAAACTGCGGCCCATCCGTATCAAGGCCGGCGCCTTGGGGATCGAACGACCAGACGAAGAGCTTCTGGTGTCGCCTGAGCATCGCATGCTGATCAAAGGCGATGTCGCAATGGCGCTCTTTAATACGCCCGAGGTGTTGGTGTCAGCAAAGGACCTGATCAATTCAGGCTCGATCAATATTGATATGGCTGCACGCGAAGTGACCTATATTCATATCCTGTTGCCGCAGCATCAGATCCTGTGGGCCAATGGGGTTGAGACTGAGAGTTTCCACCCGGCGAGCACATCCTTGTCAACGCTGGACGCCGATGATCGCAAGCGGTTGATTGGCCTGCATCCGCAACTGGAATACGAACCACAT
>DFBW01000142.1:0-449 GCA_002366775.1 Roseovarius sp. UBA3070
AGACCCGCGCCACCCCTACACCAAGGCGCTGCTGAAGGCAGTGCCAATTGCAGATCCAAAGCAGCGCAAACGTGAACTTGAGCTGAACTTCAAACCGATCCCGTCGCCCATTCATCCTGTCGGATATATAGCGCAGCCATCCGTATACGAAGAGGTGGGCGAGGGGCACATTGTGCTGAAAAGCGAGTGCGGATATTGACCGAATTCCCTATAACTGAAGCCTCGCCAGTAGAGCATGACACCGCTTTGCCCAACCACGCGGATGTGGCCATCGTTGGCGGTGGCATAATCGGCGTGATGACGGCTTATTATCTGGCGCAACGCGGCACATCGGTGGTGGTGCTGGAAAAAGGCCGGATCGCGGCTGAGCAATCCTCGCGCAATTGGGGCTGGGTGCGTCAAACCGGGCGGGATGCGGCGGAACTGCCCATCATGGTTGAGGCCAATCG
>DFBW01000142.1:579-1737 GCA_002366775.1 Roseovarius sp. UBA3070
TGCACACGCCGTCAGATTTCCGGGCCGAGCCATGGATTGCTGTACCACGCTTGGCCCGCGCCGCCGTACGCCAGGGGGCGGTGCTGATCGAGAATTGCGCCGTGCGGGGCCTGGATATATCGGCCGGGCACATTCGCGGGGTGATCACCGAACAGGGCCGCCTGAGCGCTGATCAGGTGTTGGTGGCCGGTGGGGCATGGTCATCCTTGTTGTTGCGACGCCATGGGGTGAAAATCCCCCAGCTTTCGGTCAAGAACACGGTTCTGGCCACTGTGCCCGTTGAAAACGTCCACAACGGCGGGGCAGCCGATCACATACTGGCGTTCCGGCGCCGCCAGGATGGTGGTTATACACTGGCTCCTGAGGGGTTTCACGAGGTCTATATCGGGCCAGATGCCGTGCGCGGCATGGGCAAATTCTTTGGGCCGATGATGCGCAGCCCGTTTGGGCGGGCCTATTGGCCTGCGTCGCCTGCGGGCTTTCCTGATGCCTGGGGGCAGCGGCGGCGCTGGGCGCTGGACGGGGCCTCGCCGTTTGAGTCCACCCGCGTGCTAAACCCCGCACCACATATCAAAAGCGTGACCAAGATGCTGGCCGATTTTCAGGAGCTGTTTCCCCAGTTGGGCAAGGTCGGTGCACAGGCCAGCTGGGCCGGCATGATCGACGTGCTGCCCGATGTGGTGCCCATTGTTGACAAGGTGCCCGATAGGCCGGGCCTTTGGGTGGGCACAGGCATGAGCGGGCATGGCTTTGGTATCGGCCCTGCCTTTGGCCGTATTCTGGCTGACATGATGTGTGGTCAGGACGCGGGTCACGATATGACCCGTTTCCGCTTTGCCCGGTTTGGCGATGGATCAAAGCTGGTGATGGGGCCGGGGATGTAGAATTGGGATGCAGTCAGGGCTTGCCGGTTTGAACCGATTGCGTCAGGTTGCGCCGGTATTCAACCCGCAAGGACTGCCCGATGCCCGTCAAAAACCGATTTGCCGAATTGCTTGATGACATCACCGCATGGCGCCGGGATATGCATGAAAATCCCGAGCTGCTGTTTGACACGTTTCGCACGTCGGCCCTGGTCGAGGACAAGCTGAAGGCGTTTGGCTGTGACGAGGTGGTCAGCGGGCTGGGCCGTACCGGAGTGGTGGGTGTCATCCGTGG
>DFBW01000142.1:1826-7868 GCA_002366775.1 Roseovarius sp. UBA3070
ATGCTGCTTGGGGCCACGCAATATCTGGCGGAAACTCGTAACTTTGACGGAACCGTGGTGGTGATTTTCCAACCCGCCGAAGAAGGCGGCGGTGGGGCCAAGGTGATGTGTGATGACGGGTTAATGGAGCGGTTCGCCATTCAGGAAGTGTATGGCATGCACAATTGGCCTGGCCAACCTGCGGGCAGCTTTGCCATCCGTCCGGGGCCGTTTTTTGCCGCCTCAGACAAGTTTGAGATTGAGATTGAGGGCAAAGGTGGTCACGCCGCCAAACCACATGAAACGATTGATCCCGTTGTTATGGCCAGCCAGTTGATCAGCGCCTTTCAGATCATTGTCAGCCGCAATGCCGACCCGACGGAGCAGGTCGTGGTGTCGGTGACATCGGTTGAGACAAGCTCAAAGGCGTTCAACATCATACCGCAAAAGGTGCATCTTTTGGGCACTGTGCGCACATTGAACGTAGAGCTGCAGGACATGACCGAAGCCCGCATGCGCGCCCATTGCGAGGCAGTTGCTGTGGGGTTCGGCGGGCAAATCCGGCTTGACTATGAACGCAGTTATCCGGTGATGGATAATCATGCCGCACAGACGGAATTTGCCGCCGATGTGGCACGCCACGTCGCTGGATCATGTGAGGACGCGCCGCTGGTCATGGGGGGCGAGGATTTCGCCTTTATGCTGGAAGAGCGCCCCGGTGCCTATATCCTTGTCGGCAATGGCGATACCGCAGCGGTGCATCACCCGGAATACAATTTTAATGATGAGATCATTCCCGCGGGCTGTTCGTGGTGGGCCGAGGTGGTAGAGCAGCGGATGCCTGTGCAATAGATGTGCTGGCGTCGGCTTAGAAAATCGTGCGAATTTCCTTAGGCCCTCATGGGACGTTTCGCGCCCGTTGAAATGCGCTCAGGTATCGGCCCACATCTGTTGATAGACGGCGTTGATGCCCGCAGCTTCGGCTTTGACGGAGTAGTGCATTTCGGCTGATGCGCGGGCTGCCTCGGCCATTTGATCAAGACGTGCCGGGCTGCTCAGGATATCAGACAAGGCGGTTGCCGTGGCTTTGGGATTGTCGTCGGGGGTGATGGTGCCACATGTACCCTGGCCTGAAAAACTGCGGTAGTAGCCTGCATCATTGGCCACGAAGGGCACGCCGCTGGCCATGCCTTCCAGGGGGGTCATGCCGTAGCCCTCGTAGCGGGGCAATTGCACCACGGCGCTAAGCGAGCGCATCAGTGCAGGCAGCTCAGGTGCCGGGATTTCACCGGGAAAGAGGATGCGATCCGTCAGGCCTGCATCGGCGATTTGGGTTTTGAGGCCGGATAGAAATGCCTGGTCTGAGGGGGCAGCGCGCCCAATGACCAGTGCTGTGACATCTGGATGGGCTGGCAGAAATTCCAGCATAGCCTCGACAAAGCGGTCGGTGCCTTTTTCGGGCCGGATGCGCCCAATGGTGGCGATGCCTGATGCGCCGGGATAGCCCGTGGCGGCCCAGGCAGAGGCGCGGTTTTGCGCAGGAATGAAGAGATCAGTATCCACACCATGCGGGACCACGGCCCGGACATGGGGCACAAAATCAGCCGCCGCTTGGGTTGTGGCGATCACCGCATCCATACGGCTGATCAACCAGCGCGGAAAGGCCGAATGACGACGTTGGGCGGCTGAGGTGAACACAATTTTGATGGGCAATCGCAGCACATCACGCGCCCATATGGCGGCACGCATTTCGGTGTTGCGGCGCACATGCCAGATGGTGAATGGCTTGCCCTTTGGCGCCACACGGCTGAGGCGGCGGGCCTCGGCCAGGCGAACGGGATCGGGGCAGCCGGGCAAGGCCTGGCCTACCAATACCATATCAAACAGCTGCATTTGCTGGCGCACAACACCGGCGGTCGTGGCCGAAACGCCTGTGAAATTCCGGTTGAAATTGGTGACTATCAGATCGGGCATCGGGGCCTTTGCGCGGGTGTCTTAGGGATGCAAATCTGACTACCCCAGTGACAGGACCTTGGAAAGGTCTTGTGCAATTTCGTCCAGCGCATCGGCTTGTCCTTGGGCAAAATCACGCGCGCTCTGGCCCAATTGGCGCAGCTCGGCAGGGGTGTTCAGAAAAACCGTCAGAGTTTCAGCCAGATCAGCGGCATCAAGCACCTGACGCGCGCCACCAGCGGCATCCATATCGGCATAGGTCTGGGCAAAATTGGCAAAAAGCGGCCCGTGCAACACGCCTGATCCAGCATGGGCCGGCTCGTAAGGGTTGTGCCCGCCCACCGGCGTGAACGAGCCGCACAAACACGTCAGCGGGCACAGCGCATACCACAGTCCTGTCTCACCCAGAGTGTCAGCCAGATAGACCTGAGTTGTGCCATCCACACGCCCGCCACGCGACCGGCGCGTGCCGCTGAGACCATGTTCAGCGATCATCACTTCGATGTGACCGGCACGTTCGGGATGGCGCGGCACGAGGATCAACAAAAGGCCGGGAAAGGTGGCCAGCAGGGATTTTTGGGCGCGCAGCATGATCTCATCCTCACCCGGATGGGTGGAACTGGCGAGCCAAACAGGCCTGCCTTGCAGCACGGTTTTCATGTGCGCGTGTTCTTTTGCGTCATAGGGCAAAGCACCGGACAAAGATTTGAGGTTCTGACCTGCCTTGGCATCCCTACGCCCAAGCGTCGCCAGAAGGGCGGCGGTTTTGGCATCCTGACAATGGATCAGGTTGAAATGGCTGATAATATGGCGTGAGGTGCGTGCGGCGCGCGTCCAGTTGCGTGCGGAACGCTCTGAAATGCGGGCATTGAGCAGAGCCATCGGAATAGCGCGACCAGCCGTTTCACGGATCATTTGAGGCCATAGCTCGCTTTCAACAAACACGGCGGCGTTGGGCTGCCAGTGATCCAGAAACCGGCGAAGATATCCGCGTGCATCCAGCGGTGCAAACTGGTGGGTGGTGCGTGCAGGCAGGCGCCGCGACAGGATTTCCGCAGAGGTCGCCGTGCCGGATGTGATCAAAAAACTGAGGTGTGGATGCAAGGTGCCCAGATAGCCGATCAGGCGCAGCACCGACAGGCTCTCGCCCACTGAGGCTGCGTGAAACCACACCACTTTACCGGCAGGGCGTGGCTTGCTGGCCCGGCCTTCTTTCTCAGAAAATCTTTTGGGATCAACGCCTTGCTGGCGCAGCTTGGCGATGGCGCGCCGCGCTGCAAACGGGGCCACCAGATTGGCCAGCACGCCGTAAAGCCGAACAAGCGCAGTCGCTGGGGCCCGTGTCATCAGCCGCCAGTGTGGCTCATGTGGCGCGAAACACGGCCATCGACACTCTGTCGGGCATAGTCAAAATCATGACCCTTGGGCTTGCGCGTGATCGCTTCGCGGATGTGGGTTTGCAGGGCGGTATCATCCCCCAGATGGTTGCGCAGGGCAGGGCGCAAATCTGCCATATCTTCCTGTCCCAGACACATGTACAGCTCACCCGTACAGGTCAGGCGTACCCGGTTGCAGCTTTCGCAGAAATTATGGGTCAGGGGGGTGATAAACCCGATCTTCTGGCCGGTTTCCTCCAGTGCGACATAACGGGCAGGCCCACCGGTGCGCTCAGCCAACTCTTTCAGCGTATAGCGTTCGGCCAGACGCGCGCGCAGGTCCTTGAGGGGCCAATATTGATCCAGCCGGTCTTCGTTGCCAATGTCGCCCATGGGCATGACTTCGATAAAGGTGAGATCCATGTCACGACCGGCGCACCACTCAACCAGATCAAACAGCTCATCTTCGTTAAAACCCTTCAGGGCCACCACGTTGATCTTGACCCTCATACCGGCCTTTTGCGCCGCGTCCACACCGCGCAACACCTGGGGCAGGCGGCCCCAACGGGTGATATCGGCGAATTTCTGATCATCCAAAGTATCAAGCGAGATATTCACCCGGCGCACGCCGGCGGCAAACAAATCACCTGCAAACCGCTCCAACTGAGAGCCATTGGTGGTCAACGTCAGTTCCTGTAGTGCGCCACTTTCCAGATGCCGTGTCATGGTGTTGAAAAACGTCATGATGCCACGGCGCACCAGCGGCTCACCTCCTGTAATACGCAGCTTTTCAACGCCCATGTCGATGAAAGCGGAACACATGCGGTCCAGTTCTTCTAATGTCAGAAGTTCTTTCTTGGGCAGAAAGGACATGTTCTCGGACATGCAATAAACACAGCGAAAATCGCATCGGTCTGTGACCGACACGCGCAGGTAAGAGATTGCACGTTGAAATGGATCAATCAGTGGGGCTGTCATGGCGCTTAATCTATTGTGCGCACTGATCTGGGGCAAGGGGTGATCTTGGCCATTGCTGCGCCGGTGTGGCGTGATTAGGTTGGGCGTATGAAACATAGTTTGACCAGTGGAATGGCAGCGTTGCTGCTGGGGGGATGTGCGCTGACACCTCCTGTGGATCAGTCTGTGGGCACCAGTGCTGAGATGTCAAAAAGCGGGCAAACCCGGCCGTTGGCACGGCCTTTGACCCTCAACACTCAGATCAAGGCGGTCCCCGTGGCAGCGCGTACGGTTGAGGAGTTTGACACCACAACCGCCGAGCAACGATCCGAGGCCGTGGCGGGGGCGACGGGTGTGAGCGGCGAAAGCGATCTGGGGCGCACAGTGGCGTCGCTTGGCTCTCCTAGCGAGCCGGGGTTTTGGCTGAAAACTCCGCTGGTTACCAAGCCTTCAAAAGGTCGGGTGGTCTATCCGGCTACGGGTAAATCAGTGTCTGTTGATTTGATCCCAATCGAGGGACCAAAGACGGCGGGCAGCCGGATGTCATTGCCCGCGATGCGCCTGATTGAGGCCCCTTTGACTGGGCTGCCTGTGGTTCAAGTGTTCCGTGTAAGCGGCTAATTACTCAAGTATTTTTCAGCTTCTTTACGGGCAAATGGCTTCATCAGTTTGCCATTTTCCGCCATGAAGGCAACCACACGATCAGGGTCGTGTTTGGATAGGTCACGCAGCCACCATGCAACGGATTTCTGAATGAACCACTCGGGGTCTTGCACATAGGTCGCCGCCCAACCCAGCACACGTTCGCGGATGGCGCTTTCTGCCGGCTTGGGGTTGTTCTGCTTGGTGTATGGCAGGGTTATGACCATGGCCGCGCGGCGGGTCCAGTGGGGTTTGGCTTGCGTCCAGGTTTCCACTTCGTCGATGCGCGAGGGATCGGCGACAAGGCGTTTCTGCCCGGCCATCATAGCATGATCGGCAATGGCCCAGCTGTCAAAATCAGGCACCCAAGAGGTGATGAGCGCCCAGGCATCCTCGTCGGGGCGAATGCGGGCTTGGGTCAGCAACTTGGCCGCGGCCAGACGGGCCTCAAAGATATTCGTGTCCCACAATTCGCGGGCCAATTTGACGCGCGCCTCCACGTCCAATGTCTGGCGCCAACCCTGCGCCAGATCGTTGATCACGGGGTTGGGCACGCCCAGATACTCGCGCGGCACCTTGTGATACCCGGCCATACCTTCGGCGCGGCCTGGTTCAATCTGGGATTTCAGGGCGTCCAGCGCCTCATCTAATGTCATTCGACTGTCACCGATTTGGCCAGATTGCGCGGCTGATCCACATCGGTGCCTTTGGCGACCGCCGTGTGATAGGCCAGCATCTGGGCTGCAAGAGCGTAAAGGATAGGGGTCAAAACTGCGTCGACTTCAGGCATGGTCAAGCATTGCCATACCCCTTCGTTTGCTTCTTTCGCACCATCCGGGTCGGTGATCAGGATCACTTTGCCGCCTCGTGCCATGACCTCTTGCATGTTGCTGACGGTCTTGTCGAACAGGCTGTCCCTCGGGGCCATGACCACCACGGGCATCTTTTCGTCAATCAAAGCGATGGGGCCGTGTTTCAACTCTCCGCTTGCATAAGCTTCGGCGTGTATGTAGCTGATTTCTTTTAGTTTAAGTGCGCCTTCAAGTGCCAGTGGATACATCAGGCCACGCCCCAGGAATAGTGCATTATCGGCCTTGGACAAGTGGCGGGCACAGCGTTGGAAGGCGTCGTTCAT
>DFBW01000142.1:7914-16708 GCA_002366775.1 Roseovarius sp. UBA3070
GCCAAGTCCTCATCAGACATGCGCCCGCGTTGATGCGCAGCTTTCAAGGCCAACAACAACAAGACCGTCAACTGACAGGTAAACGCCTTGGTTGAGGCCACGCCAATTTCCGTGCCTGCCAAAATGGGAAGGGCCAGATCACTTTCGCGCGCAATGGAGCTTTCGGGGACATTGACCACTGACAGGATGCGCCCGGCCTTGCCCTCGCAATAGCGCAAGGCCGCCAGAGTATCGGCGGTTTCGCCAGACTGGCTGACGAAAAGCGCGGCAGTGCGGTCGGGAACCGGAGGTTCACGGTAACGGAACTCAGACGCGATATCGACGTCCACGGGTATCCCTGCCAGTTGTTCAAACCAATATTTTGCAGTCATGCAGGCAAAGTATGCGGTGCCGCATGCTACCATAAGAATGCGATCTAACCCATTGAAATCAATGTCACCGACTGGAATTTTGATGTCTCTACCATCCTCGGACAGATAATGCCCCAATGCGTCTGAAATCACTGCGGGTTGCTCGGCAATTTCCTTGGCCATAAAATGCTTGTGCCCGCCTTTATCGACGTTCGAGCTGTCGATCTGAATCGTGCGCATCTCGCGGTTGGCAAGGGTGCCATTGCCATCGGTTATCTCAAGGCTGGTGCGTGTGATAACGGCGCAGTCGCCTTCTTCCAGATAGGTGATCTTGTCGGTCAGTGGCGACAGGGCGATAGCATCAGAGCCGACAAACATCTCGCCCTCACCATGGCCCACGGCAAGCGGGCTGCCTTTGCGGGCGGCGATCAAAAGGTTGTCTTCACCTTCAAACAGGAAGCACAGCGCATACGCCCCTTCCAGCCGCTCCAGAGTCTTCATAACAGCGGCTTTGGGGGGCATGCCTTCGGTCAGAAAATGCTGCGTCAACAAGGCCACAGTTTCGGTGTCCGTATCGGTGGAATGCCCAATGCCAGCAGATGTCAATTCGGTGCGCAATTCGCGGAAGTTTTCGATGATTCCATTGTGCACAACCGCGACGGAGCCAGTGCGGTGTGGGTGGGCATTGTTGACGTTGGGTGCACCATGTGTGGCCCATCTGGTGTGGCCAATTCCGGCCTTGCCAGCCAGCGGTTCATGAACCAGCAGATCCGACAGGTTCACCAGCTTGCCCACGGCGCGCCGACGGTCCAGCTTGTCGTTGTTTATGGTGGCGATACCGGCGCTATCATAGCCGCGGTACTCAAGCTTTTTCAACGCTTCAACAAGAATTGGCGCGGCCTCGTGATGGCTCAGGACACCGACAATACCGCACATTATGAAGCTCCTTTGTCACGTTTAGCCTTGGTGGAATTTAACATATCGAACAATTTGCGTGCGAGCCCGGGTTTGTTTATTTGCTTGGCGCGTGCGATGGCAAGGTCACTATCGGGGACGTCTTTGGTGATGACAGAACCGGTGGCGGTCATCGCGTCATTGCCCACTGATACCGGGGCCACCAACATGGTGTTTGACCCGATGAAAGCGCGCGCCCCGATGGTGGTGCGGTGCTTCATCACGCCGTCATAATTGCAGGTGATTGTGCCTGCACCGATGTTGGCCGCTTCGCCGACGTCTGCGTCGCCGACATAGCTGAGGTGGTTCACTTTGGCGCCCTCATGCAGGATGGCATTTTTGACCTCAACAAAGTTGCCAATGCGCGCGTCCTCGGCCACTTCTGTGCCGGGGCGCAAACGGGCATAGGGCCCTATGGTGGCACCACGCGACACATGGCACCCCTCAAGATGGCTGAAGGCGCGGATATGCGCGCCGGTTTCGATTGTCACGCCGGGGCCAAAGACGACGTTTTGTTCGATCACCGTGTCACGGCCCACATGGGTATCATGGGCAAAATGCACTGTTTCGGGCGCAGGCATTGTTGTGCCGTTCTCAAGGGCTTCGCTGCGGGCGCGGGCCTGAAAGGCAGCTTCGGCCAAGGCCAGTTCTGCGCGCGAATTGATGCCCATGGTTTCTGCCTGATCGCAGGCAACAGCAGTCGCCGTGAGCCCACGCGCGCGCGCAATCGCTATGATGTCGGTCAGATAGTATTCTTCACTGGCGTTGGCGTTGTCCACCGCCTCAATCAGGCTGAACAGCGTTTTGGAATCTGCTGATATAACGCCAGAATTACAAAAGGTTATGGCGCGAACTTCATCGTCAGCATCTTTGAATTCAACAATGGCATTCAGGGTGTCTCCTGTCATGACCAACCGGCCATATCGGCCCGGATCAGCGGCCTCAAACCCCAGTACAACCACGTCATGTGTCTTGCGGGCCTCTTGCATGCGCGCAAGGGTTTCGGGGCGAATGAATGGCGTGTCACCATAAAGCACCATGGCATCCCCGTCGAACCCCTCTAGCAGAGGTGCGGCCTGGGCCACCGCATGGGCGGTGCCCAACTGGTCGGATTGCAGGGCGATCTGGATCGCGGGCTGATATGCCTCGGCGGCATCCCCTACGGCCTTGGCGCCGTGGCCTGCCACAACCACAATGCGCGAGGATTCAAGCACGCTGCCTGCTGCAATCGCATGGATCAGCATGGGAACACCCGCGATAGGGTGCAACACCTTGGGAAGATCGGATTTCATCCGTGTGCCTTTGCCTGCGGCCAGGATGATCAGGGCTGTGCTCATGCGGTTTCTCTTTGTATTTAAGTTGCGCTCGTTTTATCTGCCTGAGGTAATGGCGCAAGGGCGCAATGCATCAATCTGTGTTTCGGCATGTGACAAAGATGCGCGAAAACGCGCCAGTCGGCGTGCGTTACTGAGGAGACGGCAGTATGAAAACGGTTGTTTTTGATCTGGATGGCACGTTGGCCGATACCAGTGGTGATTTGATAGCAGCGGCCAATGCCTGCTTTCGCCAGATGGGCGAGGGCGACTTGCTGGACCCGGCCAATGATGCGTCAACTGCGCTGCATGGCGGGCGGGCGATGCTGCATCTGGGGTTAAAGCGGCTTGGGCGTGGTGGCGAAGAAACGACAATTGACGCATATTACCCTGTTTTATTAGAGTCTTATGCAGGTGCGATTGACGTCCATACCACATTGTATCCCGGTGCGATGGATGCGGTAGAGCGATTGAAGCAAGACGGATACGCCGTTGCGATCTGCACCAACAAGCCAGAAGGCCTGGCGCGGTTGCTGATGGGGAACCTGGGGGTTCTAGACAGCTTTGGCAGCCTGATCGGTGCTGATACTTTGCAAGTGCGCAAGCCAGACCCCGAACCCCTGCGCGAGGCGACACGCCGGGCAGGGGGAGATCCTGCACGGTGTTTGCTGGTGGGCGATACGATGACGGACAGGAAAACGGCGAAACGGGCAGGGGTGCCATCGGTTTTGGTCACATTTGGCCCCGACGGGCGCGGTGTTCTGGATCTGAAGCCAGAGGCGACGATTGATCACTATGCAGAGCTTGATCATGTTGTTGAGCGGTTGTTGAATTGAGAAACAACGGGCAATGGGGGTATTCACACCATTGACCTGCCTCGACACCCCCGGCAAAACAGAGATATGACCGAGATATTCAAAGGCAACTTCACCCAGCAAGAGCCGATCCCCGAAGCCGGGATCGAGGCGGCATTGCAGGTCATGCGCAGTGGGCGCTTGCATCGCTATAATTTAGTGGAGGGCGAGGTCGGTGAAACCGCCCTGTTGGAGCAAGAATTTGCGGCTTACACAGGTGCCAAATATGCGTTGGCGGTGGCGTCGGGCGGATATGCGATGGCCACGGCCTTGCGCGCCGTCGGGGTGAAGCCCGGCGAACCTGTATTGACCAACGCCTTTACATTGGCGCCGGTTCCGGGGGCCATTGCCAGTGTCGGCGCGGTACCTGTGTTTGTTGGTGTTACCGAGGGCCTGACGATTGATCTGGATGATCTGGAGGCCAAGGCCAGGGCCACCACGGCCAAGGTCTTGATGCTGAGCCATATGCGCGGGCATCTGGCGGATATGGACGCGCTGCTGGAGATATGCGCCGCCGCTGGCCTGATTGTGATCGAGGATTGTGCACATACCATGGGGGCGGCATGGAAAGGCCGCGCCTCAGGTCGTGATGGGCTGATTGGCTGCTATTCAACGCAGACCTATAAGCACATGAATTCAGGCGAGGGCGGATTGCTGATCACGGATGATGATGAGGTGATGGCGCGTGCGGTGATCTTGTCAGGCTCTTATATGCTCTATGGTCGCAATGGGACTGTGCCCCCCGCGCATGTGTTTGAGCGGGTAAAATATGACACACCCAATGTATCGGGCCGGATGGATCATCTGCGCGCGGCAATTTTGCGCCCGCAGTTGGCGATGCTTGACGGGCAATGTGCCGCTTGGAATGAACGCTATCATGTGGTTGAGGAGGGCCTGCGCGGCACGCCGGGCCTGACCATCGTGGAGCGCCCCGAGGAGGAGACCTATGTGGGGTCCTCTATTCAGTTTTTGTTGCTGGACTGGAGCGAAGCCGCTGTGGGCGATGTTCTGGCGCGGTGCATGGCACGCGGAGTTGAGCTGAAATGGTTCGGCGGGGCAGAGCCGAGCGGCTTCACCAGCCGATATGACAGCTGGCGCTATGCCCCCAGTGATCCCATGCCAGCCAGTGACCGCATCCTTCTTGGTATTGTGGATATGCGCCTGCCATTGACCTTTTCACTTGAGGATTGTGCCCAGATTGCACGCATCATCAAGGCAGAGGTTAGCGCGGTCTTTCAGGCCGCGGATTGACTGAATTCACCACATAAATATCCCTATTTTTAGGTTATACTGCGCTGATATATATGAAAAATTTTCGTTTGGATATATATCGCGGTTGATCTGGAACTATCACATCCCTCAACCTATGAGGTACACTGCCTCTATCCCGGCTATACCATAGAGATAATAATACAAAGGCGGGAGTATTCTAGGACAGGGAAATTATCATGAAAAACGTAGTACTACTGGCCGTTGATGGCAGTGAAGGCTCGGAGCGGGCTTTGTCACATGCCATGTCGCGGGCAAAAAGCGGTGGGGCAAAAGTTGTTGTTGCCTATGTGATCGAATGGTCACCCTATTCGTTCAACACTCCTGAGGAAAATGCGGAACGCCACAACAGGCGCGAATCCGAAATCGAGCGTGCCAATTCCGGTGTCGTGGTGCCGGCGATGGCAAAACTTGCTGATGCCGGGATCGAGGCAGAAGGTTTGGTGCGTCATGGCAAGCCTGCTGAAACACTGTCCGCCATCGCCAAAGAAGTGGGCGCTGCCCAGATTGTGATCGGACGGCGCGGGCAAAGCGGTGTGAAAGCGCTGATCTTTGGCAGTGTCGCGGGCAATCTGGTGCAAACAGCGCCGGTTCCTGTGGTTGTCGTGCCCTGAGGGGCCTTCTGAACTCAAACATTGTGATGAAAAAGGAGGTGCTCATGGCACGCTTTTTAACTTTTTTGCTGGCGGCATTGGTGCTGTCGGGGCCTGCGTTTGCAGGCATAGATGAATCGATTAACACCTTCACCGCGCCGATTGCCAAAGTCATCGGTGATATCGTGTTCTTCAAAATAACCATTGGCGGCGCAGGCCTGCCGGTTGTGGTGCTCTGGCTGGTGGTCGGGGCGGTGTTCTTTACCTTCTATATGGGGTTTGTGAACCTGCGTGGTTTCAAACACGCCATCGCGTTGGTGCGGGGTGATTATTCTGATCCCAACAGCGCAGGCGAGGTCAGCCACTTTCAGGCGCTGGCCACAGCCGTATCTGGCACTGTGGGCATTGGTAATATCGGCGGCGTCGCGGTTGCGGTTACGGTCGGCGGGGCGGGGGCCACGTTTTGGCTGATTGTCGCGGGCTTCCTGGGCATGTCGACCAAGTTTGTTGAATGTACACTTGGTGTTAAATACCGGAACGAAAACCCGGATGGCTCGGTTTCAGGTGGTCCAATGTATTATCTGAACAAGGGCTTTGAAGAGCGCGGCATGAGCGGCTTTGGCAAGTTCATGGGCACGTTTTATGCCATTGGTATCTTTATCGGTGCATTGGGCATTGGCAATATGTTCCAATCCAATCAGGCCTATGTGCAATTGAACACCGTCGCCGGTGGCGCATTGGATGGCTATGGTTGGCTGGTCGGTCTGATCCTGGCTGTGGTGGTTTTTGCCGTCATTGTGGGCGGCATCAAATCCATCGCGCGCGTGACTGAAAAAATCGTGCCGTTCATGGCCATTTTCTACTGCTTCTTTGCGATTGTCGTGATCTTGATGAACTTCACCTCGATCCCGATGGCGATTAGCAACATTTTCACAGGCGCGTTCACCGGTGAAGGCGTGGCTGGTGGGGCATTGGGGGCATTGATTATCGGCTTCCAACGCGCGGTCTTCTCAAATGAGGCAGGCATCGGTTCAGCCTCGATTGCGCATGCCGCTGTGCGCACGAATGAGCCTGTGACCGAGGGCTATGTATCTCTGTTGGAGCCGTTCATTGATACGATCGTGATTTGTACAATCACCGCGCTGGTGATCGGGACAAGTCAGGTGGCAGACCCCAGCTTTGCAGGCGATGCAACCGGTGTGGCGATGACCTCGGCCGCGTTTGAGCGCCAACTCAGCTGGTTCCCATTGCCGCTGGCTGTTGCGGCGCTGCTCTTTGCCTTTTCGACCATGATTTCTTGGTCGTATTACGGGCTGAAGGGGTGGACTTACCTGTTTGGTGAGGACCAGAGCATGCAGACAGTGTACAAGATCATCTTCTGCGTCTTTGTGGCCTTGGGCTGTGTCGTGCAACTTGATCCGATCCTGTCAATCTCGGATGCACTTGTCTTCTTGATCTGTGTGCCGAACATTCTGGGGCTCTACTTCCTGGCGCCCATCGTCAAGTCTGAGATGAACAAATATCAGGCCAAACTGGCAAGCGGCGAGATCAAGAAATTCAAACATTGATCTGAATTTTTGTTGCTGAGAATGAGAGCCCCCGCATCCCGGTGCGGGGGTTTTCTTTTGGCGGAACGCGGTTCAACATATGCGTGTTGCGTGCGTGTGCCTGACTGTGAGGCCCAGATTAAGGGCAAAACGCTTTAGTGGATTGACCCGACTCACTTGCCACGATATTTAATGAACAACTGTTCAATAAATTTCCGGAGACCTGAGCAATGTTCAATGCCGCAATGCAGTTTGACCTGGGCGAAGATGTAAACGCACTGCGCGATATGGTGCATCGCTGGGCGCAGGAACGGGTGCGCCCGATGGCTGCCGAAATCGACAGCTCAAACAATTTCCCAAATGAGCTTTGGGCCGAAATGGGCGAGTTGGGCCTGCTGGGCATCACTGTCCCCGAAGAATATGGCGGCGCAGGGATGGGGTATCTGGCGCATGTTATCGCGGTTGAGGAAATCGCGCGGGCCAGTGCATCGGTGTCTCTGTCTTATGGGGCGCACTCCAACTTATGTGTCAATCAGATCAAACTGAACGGCACGGACGCGCAACGGCAGAAATACCTGCCCGGCCTGGTCAGCGGTGCACATGTGGGCGCTTTGGCCATGTCCGAAACCGGCGCTGGCAGTGATGTGGTGTCGATGAAGCTGAAGGCCGAAAAGCGCAATGATCACTTCCGTTTGAGTGGTAACAAATACTGGATCACCAATGGCCCCGACGCGGATACTCTGGTGGTTTATGCCAAGACAGATGAGGCGGTCGGCAGCAAAGGCATCACGGCCTTTCTGATTGAGAAATCAATGAAAGGGTTCTCCACCTCGCCGCATTTTGACAAGCTGGGTATGCGCGGCTCGAACACGGCTGAGCTGATCTTTGACGATGTGGAAGTGCCGTTTGAAAACATCCTTGGCGAAGAAGGCAAAGGTGTGCGTGTGCTGATGTCAGGGCTGGATTATGAACGTGCTGTGTTGGCAGGCATCGGCCCCGGCATCATGGCGGCCTGCATGGACGAGGTGATGCCATACATGGCAGAGCGCAAGCAATTCGGCCAGCCGATTGGCAGCTTCCAGCTGATGCAGGGCAAGATCGCTGATATGTATACCGCGATGAATTCGGCGCGGGCCTATGTCTATGAGGTGGCCAAAGCGTGTGATCGGGGCGATGTGACCCGTCAGGATGCCGCTGCCTGCTGCCTCTATGCATCCGAGCAGGCCATGGTGCAGGCGCATCAGGCCGTGCAAGCCTTGGGGGGGGCCGGGTTTTTGAACGACGCGCCCGTGGGGCGGCTGTTCCGCGATGCCAAATTGATGGAAATCGGGGCCGGCACATCGGAAATTCGGCGTATGCTCGTGGGGCGTGAGTTAATGGGAACCATGGTTTGAAATATCTGACAGCACTTGCCGGGTTTAGCCTTGCCCTGTCCGGGGCGACGGTAATGCACGCCAGTCCTGCCCATGCAGGTGCCTATGATGCTTATGTTTCAGGGGCGCTGGCCTGCATGGCAGGCAGCCCCGGTGATGCGAGTGCCCAAGATGCCTGTATCGTTGGCGCAGTAGAGCAATGCCAATCCAAGGCCGGGGTGTATGAGGCCTGCCTTGATGCCCTGCGAGAGGGTTATGACGCCGCCATTGCGCGGGTAGAAGCCGAAGAATTGCGCATCTGCGAGGGTCAGCTCGATAGCGCTTGCGCGGTTGTGCTGCGCGGCCAAGCCCTGATCCGGTCGGGCACAGGATTGAACGCGCAGCAATGGTCTGCTGTTTTGACGGGAGGCGAATAATATGCGCCTGTTAGTCTTGCTTTGCCTGGCGCCATTGGGGGCCACCGCGCAGGCGATCAATTTTGATATCGCGCCCACAGCCAGTTGCTACGCCGCTGAACGCAGCGCCAGTTGTGTGGGGCTGG
>DFBW01000141.1:0-1066 GCA_002366775.1 Roseovarius sp. UBA3070
TGCAATGGCGGCTTACGCGTTGGCCGATCTGGCGCCACCCGTCGGCAAACGCTTGGTGTCGCTGTCGCAAAACGAATGCCTGCGCGCCCCCAGCCCTGAGGTGGCAAAGGCGCTTCACCGGGCCGCGCTCGCTGTGCAACTCTATCCCGATCCTGATTGGAGAGACCTGCGAGAGGCGATCAGCCAGGTGCACCGGGTTCCGGCAGATCAGATCATTTGTGGCAATGGCTCGCTTGACCTGATCGGTGCCCTTGCGCGAGCTTACCTGGAGCCGGGTCGCGCGGCCCTGGTGCCAGCCCATGCCTATCCGTTTTTTCGCACAGCCACACAAATGACCGGTGCGCGACTGGATGCAGCACCCGAGGCGAATGCCACAGTAGATGTGGATGCATTGCTGGCGCATTTGACCCCTGAAACCCGCGTGGTGTTTGTGGCCAACCCCGGCAATCCCACCGGCACACGCATCCCCCGAGCTGAGCTGATGCGGCTGCGCGATGGCTTGCCCGGTGATGTTTTGCTGGTCATTGATGAGGCCTACGGTGAATTTGCCGATCACCTGAGCGAGGCGATGTTCGATCTGGTGGCGCGTGGTGATACCGTGGTGTTGCGCACGTTGTCCAAGGCCTATGGCCTGGCCGGGCTGCGTGTCGGTTGGGGGTTTTTCCCGGCTGAAATTGCCGGGCAGTTGCGCAAGCTTCTGAACCCAAACAACGTTGCCCTTGCAGGTCAGTTGGCGGCAACGGCTGCGATGCATGATCAGGCCTATATGCGCGAAACCTGCGCCATGACGATTGCGCTACGCGATGCCTTTGCTGATCGGGTCCGGCGGATGGGGCTAGAGGTGCTGGAAAGCTTTGCCAACTTCGTGCTGATCCGCTTTCCATCGGCCAAAGCCGCGGCAGATGCGGATGCGGCGCTGCGCAGCGAGGGCGTATTTCTCAGGCCTCAAACCGGCGCTGGCCTGCCCGATTGCCTGCGCGCTACCATCGCCCAATCCGAAGATATGGGTTTGGCCGCCAATCTGCTTGAGGATTGGTGTACAACAAAAGGGAATATCCGATGACCA